>JBFFMO010000785.1:0-2883 GCA_041554035.1 Allomicrovenator sp.
GAATTGACGCAGAATCATCCTCGCCACCTGTGGCAGCATGAAGGGCGCCTGTTTGAGCTTCTTCAGCCTTAGCGCGCGCCCAAGCCCTGTGAGTTGGTTGAACATCCTGTGCACGTCAGAGCAAATATCTGCGTCCGCGGTAAAGATCCCGAAGTCGGTGTAAAGGCGAGAGGTTTTGGGATGGTAATTCCCGGTGCCAAGGTGGGTGTACCGGCGAAGGCGCCCGCCCTCTCGCCGCACAACAAGACACATCTTTGCATGGGTTTTGTAGCCGACGACCCCGTACACCACGTGCGCACCGGCGTTTTCGAGCCGATTGGCGAGCCGAATATTACGCTCCTCGTCAAATCGCGCGCGCAATTCGATGACTGCCGTGACTTCTTTGCCTGCGTGTGCGGCATCGATCAGCGCCTCGGGAAGCGCTGAATCCACGTCGGTTCTGTAGAGCGTCAATTTGATGGCCAGAACATCGGGATCAGCGGCCGCCTGTTTGATGAAATCCACGACGGGTGTGAACGACTCGAAGGGATGATGCAGCAGGATGTCACGGTTTCGAATCGCCTCGAACATGTCGGTTCGACGAAGGGTGTCTCCGGGAGTTCCTGGGATGAAGGGAGGAAACTTCAGATCCGGGCGGTCGACCATGTCCGCAAGCGCCATCAGGCGGTTTACGTTCACAGGGCCGTTGACCTGATAGCAGTCTTCGGCCTTCAATTTGAACTGGTCACGAAGAAACGACGTGATGTCGTCAGGGCAATTATCGGCGACTTCCAAGCGCACGGCGTCGCCGTAATGGCGTTGAAAAAGCTCGTCTTCCAGCGCGCGACGCAGGTCGTCGATTTCTTCTTCGTCGACAAAAAGGTCGCTGTTACGTGTGACGCGAAACTGGTGGCACCCCTTGACCTTCATGCCCGGGAACAAATCGGCCACATGGGCATGAATCACCGACGACAGGAAAATGAAGTCGTAGTCACCACGGGCAACACTCTTGGGAAGTTGAATGATGCGTGGCAACGACCTTGGGGCCTGCACGATCGCGATGCCTGAGTCGCGTCCAAAAGCATCGGTTCCTTCCAGAGAAACGATGAAGTTGAGGCTCTTGTTCAGGATGCGAGGAAAAGGATGGCTCGGGTCCAGCCCAAGGGGAGACAAAACGGGCAACACTTGCTGATTAAAATAGCGTTTGACCCAACGACGTTGTTTTTCATTCCAGCCCGTGCGTCGGGCAAAACGAATGCCCTCGGATTCCAGGGCCGGCATCACGACCTCGTTCCAGGCCTTGTATTGTTCGGAAACAAAGGTGTGCGCGACTCCCGAAATCGTCGTCAACTGCTCTGCAGGTGATACGCCATCAGGACCACCAGCGCGCGATTCGCCAAGGATTTGGTGCTTCAGGCGTGCGACCCGAACCTCAAAAAACTCATCGAGATTTGTGCTGGAAATACACAGGAACTTAAGGCGTTCAAGCGAGGGCATGGCCGGGTCGAGGGCGAGTTCAAGCACGCGGCGGTTGAACTGAAGCCAGCTCAATTCTCGGTTCAAGTAAAACTCAGGACTCTTCAGGTCGATCTCGTCCGATCCACCGGCTTCAATGATGTCTATGGCCATGTCTGTACCGCGCAATATGAGCCTCAACTCTAGCCTTCATCGAAGGTCGTAGGCAACTTTCTTCCTGCCGTCTCTTCGCCAAAACATAGCCACGGGCGGCTTTGAGTCTGAGTTTCATCTGCTCTCGAAAGTCCTAGCCCTTAAGGTCTTGAGATCCTCAACCCTACGCGTTCGTTGTGGTTGTACGACGCGGACTTGCGCAAGCTGACCCCTTTCCGCCGATGAATCGAGGGCACTTTCTGGAGCCCTGATTTACACTCCGAGGTGATTGCGCTAGAACGCCAGCGAGTTCAACTTTCAGCCCTACGAGGACATCATGGCGATCAAAATTGGCATCAATGGTTTCGGACGAATCGGTCGCTGCGTCGCACGCATTGCGGCTCAGAACCCTAACGTCGACCTTGTCGCGATCAACGATCTGACGAGCGCCGAGCAGCTTGCTTACCTCTTCAAATACGACTCGACGCACGGCAAATATCACGGCGTGGTCTCCAACACCGAAAACTCGATCACGATCGACGGTGACGAGATGCGCGTGTTTGCTGAGCGCGACCCGGCAAATATTCCATGGGGCGATCTTGGCGTGGACTATGTGCTTGAGTGCACGGGTATTTTCCGCAGCAAAGAGCAAGCATCAAAGCATATCCAAGCTGGCGCGAAATTTGTGCTCGTTTCGGCACCGGGCAAGGGTCTCGACATGACCTTCGTTCTGGGCGTCAATCAGGACACCTTCACCCCTGATATGACCGTGATCGACGTGGCGAGCTGCACCACGAATTGCCTGGCTCCAGTGGCCAAGGTTCTGCATGAGAACTTCGGCATTCAGCAAGGCCTCATGACCACGATTCACTCGTACACCAACGACCAGGGCTTGTTGGATGCACCGCATCCTTCGGACTTCCGTCGTGCGCGTGCCGCAGCAGTGAACATGGTCATCACCACGACTGGCGCGGCTGTTGCCGTGACCAAGGCGATGCCCGAGCTCAAGGGACGTCTGGACGGCATGTCGATGCGCGTTCCAACCCCGAACGTTTCGTGTGTTGACCTTGTCGCAACCTTCGACAAGCAAGTGACCGTCGAGTCGATCAACGCCGCCATGAAAACTGCCGCACACACCACACTCAACGGCATCCTTGCCTACACCGAAGATCCGGTCGTCTCGACCGACATGATGAACGACCCGCATTCATCGATTTTCGACTCGTTGGCGACGATGGTGATCGGCACCCATATGGCCAAGATCATCTCCTGGTACGACAACGAATGGGGCTACTC
>JBFFMO010000786.1:0-2883 GCA_041554035.1 Allomicrovenator sp.
ACGTTCGCCCTCCTCTGCCAGGCGCGTTGGAAGAGATTTTTCGACAGGTTCGCGGCGGACAAGGCAAAGCTGTTCTGGTCTCGGGGTCTCTTGGATCGGGACGTCATCACCTAGCGGATCGCCTCAAAGACGCAGTGGGCTGGCGGGGAAACGCGACGGCTTGTGCGATTCAGACGACCGAGGACGACCGATTTTCTCCATTTGGCGTGCTCTCGGATGTCGTGTTGGAAATCCTTGAGCTGGATGGACGGCAAGAAGAAGCGCTCGATCGCCTTCGGAACATGGGTGTCGACGACTCCGCACTGGCCACTCTGGCGGGTATTTGGTCCTTGGACCACTCGGTCAATGTGGGCGGTCTGGCGAAACGAACCCACCTTCGGCGGATTTTTGACACCGTGTTGGACTCGGTCACAGAGGCCGGGCCATTTGCATTGGTGATCGACCGTGTGGAGCGACTCGACTCCGTGTCGCTCGATGTTCTTCGCCACATCGTCGCAGGAATCGGGGAGCGATCTCTGATGCTGGTCATGTGCACAGAAGCGCCCGAGCAGATGCGCGCAAGTTTTGATCTGGGGCGGCCGGAGAATCTTGAAGCGTTGACGGTCACGGGGGAATCGGGTGCCGACTTGTCTTCGATTCGCGGCCTCACCGATGATGCGGCGCGAATTCTGACGACGCTGGCGCTGGGCGGCATCGTGATGACGCAATCAGATCTGGGACAGATCCAACACCTCCCCGCCGATCGCGTCGTGGCCGCAGCGCGCGAGTTGATGGACAAACAGCTGATTCGAGGACCAGAAACAGGTACTTTTCTGGGTGGCGTTGACGGGCTTTACGACTGGGTGCTCGCCACAATGCCACGTGCCGACGTCGAGGCGCTGGCCAAGGCGATTACGCGGCATTTCAAACACCTTGCCCGCAAACAACCGAGGCGCGTCACTCCAACGATCTTGAGGTTTTTGGCCATCGCTGGAAATCGTCGAGACATGGTGCGAGGGGCGCAAGCGCATGCACATTGGCTTGAGAACCAGGGTTGGTACGATTCGGCGCTCGAATATTATCAGGCGGCGGCGGATTTGGTGGCCTCCAACCGGCTTGGGGCCCCGCATTCCCGGATCGGCTTTTTGCTGAATCGCTCTGAGCTCGCGCTTCAATTGGCACGACTTGATATCTCGCGCGCATCGCTTGAACCGATCACCACACTTTCTGAAATGGTCCGAAGCGACGTGGGAGCCATCCGCGGTCAGTTGCTCGCCGGGCAGATGGCCATGCAACAAGACGACCTTGTTGACGCGCAGATTTCGTTCCGTCGGGCGCTTGAGGCCGCGCGAGCAATCAACGATCCCAATCTTACGGCCTTGGGGATGCTCGCTTTGGCGCGATGGCACGACCGATTTGGCGACCCCGTCGCAGCTCAACGCATGGTCGACGGTGCGATGAATCTATTCCAACAAGGCGGGCTCAAAATGGATTTGAACTCCCGCGCTCTTTTGTTGAATCGGGCCATTCGTCTCTACAGCGAGAGGGGAATGACGTTGCGCGCTCAAACGCTTTCGGCAGACCTCACTTCTTTGGCGAAGAGCACCCACCTGCCCGGCGTACGCTGCCGCGCGACCTGGGCCACCGCCGCCATCGCTGCGGCCAGCGGAGACTGGAAGCAGGCCCATCGCCAGCTTTCCGCCGCACGAATCATTGCTGAGGAACATGGCCTCACAGCATTGCGCATCGAAATCCTGCGAGAAGAGGCCGCAGCCGCACTGGAAGCCGGGGAAGTCTCACAGGCATCCGCATTGGCTGGTGAGCTGATTCAACAAGGATCTCAGCATGACGACTTCTACAGCGCCCAGCGGGGTCATGATATCGCCGCGGTTGCTAATTGCTTGAGTGGTCAAGATGTTGAGGGGGCGCTGGAACAGCTCAACGCCAGCCTCACGCGATCAAAAGAGCGTCAGGTGCCGCGAGACATTCAACGCTCTCATGTGGCGTTGGGCGCCGTGTATCGAAAGTTGGGGCGGTTGGAAGATGCGAAGCGGCATGAAGAGTCGGCCGCTGACATCTCGTCGCAGCTGCGCTACCGCGTGGCGGCCTAGTCGTATCGCAGCCCTTCGACCGGATTGAGCCGACTGGCCCAAAGTGCAGGCCCAAGCGTCGCAAACAGACAGATCAACATCGCGACTGCGCCCACGGCCAAGAACTCGTGCCAGATGATTCGCACCGGGAGGTAGTCGATCATGTAAATGGACGGGTCGAGCCCGAAATCGGTGTGACGAATGATCGTGCACACGACTAGACCGCCCAGCAGGCCGCTGATCGTACCGATGGCACCCACCACAAGCCCTTCCATCATGAAGATCTTCATGATTTCCCATCGAGTGGCCCCCATCGATTTCAGGATGGCCACCTCTTTTTGTTTATCGAGCACGATCATAATCAACGTACAAACGATGTTGAAGCTCGCCACCAAAACGATGAAACAGAAGAGGACGGCAAGGACCAAACGCTGCAGGCCCAGGCTCGTAAACAGGTTATGATTGAGTTCTCGCCAGTCCAAGATGCGAAAGCGACCTTGAGGAAGAACCGCTTTCACGTTGCGTGCGATCTCCCCGACCGCGAACACATCGTCGACACGAATATCAACGCCTGTAACGACGTCGCCTTGATTGAAGAACTCCTGAAGAGCGCGATAATCGGTCAGCACCAGTCTGGAATCGAACTCATGGAAGCCGCTGCGATAGACGCCGACAACCTTGAAAACGCACGAAGACGGCTTGTGTTTGGTCGAACTCCAACGATCGGGATCCAGGCTCTCCAGTGGACTTGTGACCAGGATTTCGTCGCCAACCTGCGCGTCGAGCTTCTTGGCCAGCGTCTTGCCGATCATGG
>JBFFMO010000787.1:0-2882 GCA_041554035.1 Allomicrovenator sp.
ATCGTAGCTCAGTGAACATTTCGGCGCCTCGAGCGTACTGGCATTCCCAGCTTGCACACTGAAGGAAGCCGTCAGGACGTGTCGCCTTGGGGCTGAGCGGACGGAAACGCATATTACCTGTCGTGCCGACGGGCTCGATCTCCCAGGCACACTCGGGGCGATTCCAACCAAATCCGGTGGTGACTCCCGCATTCGTCAGCGCATTGGATTGCGAGCTCCACATGCCTTTTGCGGTGTAGGAATCACCACAAAGTCTAATCGAGTTTGTGCAGGAGATATCGGTCGTGCCGTTGGCGCAAAGGCCCGGCGCGTACTCCAGGGTCACAGTGTAGTTATTTGCCCCGACGCACGAGTTCAGCAGGCAGTTGGTGCGCTCGACGATCAGGTGTGCGCCACCAGGAAGATTATTGGGGTCGTCCCAGAGCTGGCGAATATCGTAATTCCAATCTCCTTGACCCGGGATCTTCCAATGGAAGGCCTGCAGGCCATTGCCATCGCTGTCCAGGAATCGGTTGGCGTCGACGGTGTAGAGCATCGTCGTGCCGTCGCTGACGCAGGTTCCATCAGGTTGAACGTCGAAGCTGTTGAAACAAGAACACACCGGCGCATCAGCAACCGTGTTGCAGAGTTGCTCACAGCCGCCATTGCCATCGACACAGAAATCCGTCTGGGTGCAGGTCATGCCATCGCCGGTAAAACCGTCACGACAGACGCACTCAAAACCGACGGAACGATCGATACATCGAGCGTCAGCATCGCAAGCCGCTACGCCGGTTTGGCACTCGTCGACTTCGACGATGAAGGACTGGGGAAGCGCCTGATCGGGTGTATCGGAGCAGGTCGGACAATATTCGTCGTCCCAGAGGAACATGCAGAAGGATTGACCGGGATAACACGCGATATTGCCAAGGCGTGAGTCCTGGGCTTCGACCCATGGACTCTGCAGTTGGATGCGGTTGGGCGCAGGCGAATCGATGGCCCAGACACACTCGGGATCATCCCATTTGGCGGGGGTGGTTTCGCCCCAAAGACGAGTCGAGACGTTCCATTCATAGATGCCTGGATAGCGCCCATAGCTTGCACAGAGGCGATGCGCGTTGGCACATTCAGGATAGGCGACGCCAGCCGCGCAGGCTGCCGTGTCGAACTCAAGCGTGACCGTAAAGGTGTTGTTGCCATCGGTGGTCGGCTCAAAGCGAACGTGGGCGCCTTCTGCATTAAAATCAGGCAGAAAATAGTTCGGGTTGGTTAGATCGGGAGCGCTGGCGGTCAGGTAAGATTCCATGCCTTCATTGAAGAGTTTGAGGCCCTCTAATCCGTCACAGGACAGACCATCTGGGGCGAGCTCAAAGCCCGGCAAACAGGCGCATTCTGAAGCGGCGGAGCCGTTGACGCAGAACTGCTCGCAGCCCCCGTTATTTCCGCTATTTCCGCAAAAATCAGTGAGCGAGCAGTTGAAGCCGTCTCCGACAAAACCGTTATTGCAGGCGCATCCATAACCGCTGACTTTATCGGTGCACAGAGCGTCCGAGGAGCATTGTGCCGCGCCGCTTGTGCACTCATCGGTGCCGATCACAAATACGATGCCGGCTCCGCTGCCACCAAGGTACGGGAAGAAGCATTCGTCGGCTGAGGCGCATTCCATATAGTCGAAGTCGTAAAGCACGTCGTAGGCGCCTGTCCCGGCGAGTACGCCGACGTTTTGCAGGCGAACCTGGCCAAGGCCAAGGTCTTCGACCTTCCAGGTGCATTCCGGTCCATTCCATAGCGCCAAGGTCGCTGGGGCAGTGTCGTAAAGGAGGGTCTTCCACCGGTAGCCGTTGGCGCCAAATCCGGTTTTCCACTCGGCACAGAGGCGGTAATTATCCACGCCATCAACGACCGAGAACGTGAAGAGGTCGTTGCCACCAGGGGCAGCTTCCATCACGACTTTGTCTCCGACCGACGCCAACGTAAACGCTGGAGTCGCAGCGGCGCCGTCCAAGTCAAGGTAGGCGCCGACACCGGCGTTATAGACGCGAAGCTCGCTGATGGGGTCGCATGAGGTCTGGTCAGCATTAAGGGTGAAGCCAGGCAGGCAGGCGCAGACAGGGGCATCGTTCACATCTTTACACGATTGCGAACAGCCGCCGTTATTGCTTACGCAGGCATCAAATTCACAGGTGTAGCCGCCGAGCGTATCGACGCAGGATTCGTTGTTGGCGCAGGTCGCGGTGCCGTTGGCGCACTCGTCGGCTTCGACCCTGAAGGTCGTGTTGCCTGAGGTCTGGGGGAAGAGCGTGTAGGAGCATGAATACTCGGTGTCGCACCGCAGATAACCAAATTGAGACCACGCGTTGTAGACCTCGGACTGGCGGTTTCGCATGCGAATCTTGTTATTACCAAGGTCGTCGACTCGCCAGGTGCAGCGCAAGGCGTTCCATTCTGCAGGGGTGCCGACGCGATCATTTTTGATCAGAACGTCCCATCCTGCAGAGCTGGTTTGGGCGCTATTGCACAGGCGATATTGATTCACGCAAAGAGGGCCCGTGCTGCCGTCCGCACAGGTGCCCGGCGCTTCGTCGATGGTAAAATAGAAGTTGTTATTCGCGCCGGTCTCGGTTGGATGCCGCGGGGCCTGCTCGATGCGGACGGTGCTGCCGGCATCATTGAATGCGAGATACGACGGCTCGTCCGGATAATAGGATTTTTCGAGACCGAACATCTTGTTCAGGCCCAAATTCGAGAGCCGAGTCTGAGACCATGGCTCACAAGCCTTGCCGTTTGCGGCCAGATCGAAACCTGGATAACAGCCGCAGGTGGCGGCGCCCGGGGCACTTGGGCTGCATTTCTGAGCGCAGCCGTCATTGCTGACTTTACACACGTCATTACGCAGGCACTGG
>JBFFMO010000788.1:0-2881 GCA_041554035.1 Allomicrovenator sp.
CAGGTGCCGCCTTTTCTATTTCATCCACAACCCGACACTACTTCGCGTTCGCGGCAGCTTCAGCTTTCACGATCGCCACCGGTGGCGCCACGATCAGACCGAAATGCTCTCGAATCTGTCGCTCCACAGCCGTCATGACCTCAGGATGCTCACGAAGATACTGTTTGGCGTTCTCACGACCCTGCCCGAGGCGTTCCTCGTTGTAGCTGTACCAAGAGCCCGCCTTGTCGACGATATTGGCTTCGGCGCCCAGGTCGAGGATATCGCCCTCGAGGCTGATTCCCGTCCCGTACATGATGTCGAACTCAGCCTGCTTGAACGGAGCTGCCAACTTATTCTTAACAACCTTCACGCGGGTTCGAGAGCCGGTGATTTCGTCCCCATCTTTGATGGCACCGATTCGTCGGATATCAAGGCGTTGCGAGGCGTAAAACTTCAGCGCATTTCCGCCCGTGGTCGTCTCAGGGTTGCCAAACATCACGCCGATCTTCATACGGATCTGGTTGATGAAAATGACACAGGTTCTCGATTTACTGATGGAACCCGTCAACTTACGCAGCGCCTGACTCATCAAACGTGCTTGAAGTCCCATGTGGGAGTCACCCATCTCACCCTCGATTTCAGCTCGAGGAGTCAACGCTGCGACCGAGTCGATCACGAGCACGTCAACGGCATTCGACCGAACGAGCATATCGACAATCTCAAGCGCTTGTTCACCGGTATCTGGCTGGCTTACGAGAAGCTCGTCCACCTGAACACCAAGGGACTTGGCGTACTTGATGTCCAACGCGTGCTCGGCGTCCACAATCGCGGCAACACCGCCGGCACGTTGTGCGTTCGCAAGGACGTGCAGCGCCAGTGTGGTTTTACCCGACGACTCTGGTCCAAAGATCTCGACAATGCGACCGCGAGCCATTCCGCCGACTCCCAGAGCGATATCGAGCGAGATGGACCCTGAAGGGATTGCGTCACTCGGAGCAATCAGAGCCTCTTCTGTCCCAAGACGCATGATCGCGCCCTTTCCAAACTGCTTTTCGATCGCATGAACTGTAAGGTCTAGCGCTTTCTTTTTGTCTTTATCGACTGCCATCTTCGACTCCTCTTCGGTGGCTTTTTCTTTGAAGCAAACCACTGGTTACTGAACTTATGTATAGTCCTATCTTCTCGACGCCGTCAAGCGCCTCTGAACCGTCGCGACATCAGGGTTATCGGACAAAAGATTTTTAAGTTGCGAATATGTCCAAACTCGGCACACAGACGAATAAAAACAACGACTTACACTTAGTAAAAACACTGTTCCCTGGGTCATTCGTCACACGTTCTTCATTCGTCGAGCACCTTAGAGATATGATATCCAAACCGAAATGGAGCAATCATGAGCATCGAAAAAATGTCGGCGCAAATGCGTATTTGGCGCTGGCGAGTCTTCGCCGCGACGTTTGTGGCATACGCGGGCCTGTATTTTGCGCGCAAGCCATTTTCGGTGGTCAAAGCAAATCTCGGAGACCACTTCGGGTGGGACGCTGTTCAATTGGGTCAACTGGGCGCCTGCTATTTGGTCGCCTATACGGTGGGCCAGTTCCTGGCTGGCGCGGCGGGACAGAAATGGGGTCCAAGGCTCGCGCTTCTGACCGGTCTTGGCCTCAGCGCCGTGGTCAATGCCGCCTGCGGATTCACCAACACCTTCGCCATGTTCGCAGTTCTGGTCAGTCTGAATGGTTTGGCGCAGGCGAGTGGCTGGTCGAATACTGTAGGGACCATGGGCCATTGGTTTCGTCGCGAAGAACGCGGCAAAGTCATGGGGATCTGGGCAACAAATTACCAGATCGGTGGTGTGCTCGCGACGACGCTCGCCGCCTATATGCTGGGGAAATTTGGGTTTGAGTATGCCTTTTTTGCAGGTTCGGGAGTCGTCGTCTTCGTCTGGCTTTTTGTTCTGCTGAATCAACGAAATAAACCTTCAGATGTTGGACTGCCTGATCTTGAGGAAGACCAAGATGGTCAGGTGGCCGGGGGAAAGGTCACGTGGGAGCGTGATATCGTGATCAACATGCTCATCGTTGGCGTGTTTTACTTCTTCGTGAAGTTCATCCGTTACGCGATCTGGTCGTGGGCCCCTTACCTTCTGCAGAAAAACTCCGGCCTTGCCGGTGACCACGCCGGCTATGTGTCGGTTGTGTTCGACCTGGCTGGAGTGGCGGGCGTCATCGTGTGCGGATGGCTGTCCGACCGTGTGTTCAAAGGCAAGCGGGCCATCGTATCGTTCATCTTCATCCTAGGCATGGCCGCTTCCTGCCTGCTTCTCTATTCAGTGGGGCAAGTCAGCGTGTTTTTCTTCGCGCTGAGCATGGGGCTGATTGGATTTTCCCTCTACGGCCCTGACGCTCTGATGACCGGAGCCGGCGCCATCGACGTGGGTTCGGCCAAACGAGCGACCATGGCCGCAGGTGTCATCAACGGGATGGGATCATGCGGGGCGGTACTCCAGGAACTCGTTCTCGGCTCGATCCTTAAAGAAGGGTCCACCGGCCTCGTCTTTGCGACGCTTCTTCTCAGCGCGGGCGCCGCTGCTGGTTGCCTCCTGGTACTCTTGGTTCGCGGACGTCTGGGCAAAACCATCATCTGATGTGTTGCGCATCACATGGCGCCGGGGTTCATCGAAGTCGTCCCGAAGGACCCACGACAGCGGCATTTTCGGTATCCGCGCCAACCTCTACCCACGCGAAGGCCGTGTCCGACGGAATCCAAACCCATAATGGCGATGGTCTATGCACCGACGAACGTTGACCTATCCCCACCGTGACGTCAGTATCAACCGACGACGTGTCCCAGACGACGATCGCGCCATCAATCTTCAATCGACGTCCGATCCAGATAGTCG
>JBFFMO010000789.1:0-2873 GCA_041554035.1 Allomicrovenator sp.
CCCACACACGATAAATAAAATGCCTTCTCTCAAGATTCTACTCGATGTTTGCGGCCTGTTCGCGCATTTGTTCAATCGCGGCTTTAATTCGTACGACCGAGTCGGTGAGGACAACCGCCGAGCTTTTGGAACCCATGGTATTGGCTTCCCGAAAAAGTTCTTGAAGGTAGAAATCCATGCGTTTCCCGCAGGGTTCGTCCGATGCGGACTCCAGCAAATCCAATAGTTTCTGCAGATGCGAGCGCGTTCGCTGAACTTCTTCGGCGATATCGCTGCGATCTGCGTAAACCACGACTTCCTGAATCATGCGCTGTTCGTCGATTTCGGAGACGCCAAACTTCGCAAGTGCGTCGGTGACTCGTGTCTCCAGACGACTTCGGAAATCGTCCACCACTTCTGGCACGGTGCGTTCGACGACACCGACTTCGTCTTGTACCGACGCGACCAAAGCTCGCATCGTCGTGGCCAATTTGGTGCCTTCCTCTTCACGGGCGGCTACCAGCTGGCCCAAGGCCTCAATCACGGTCTGTTTGACGGGTTCGATGTCGATGTCGTCCGTGGAATCCGTCGCGGCCAGAACATCTCTGAACGACAACACATCGGAAACGCTCGGCGCGGAGAGACTGAGTTCAGTGGCGAGGGCCTTGAGTTGACGGGCAACGCTGGCAAATTTCTCGACGTTCACGATCGCCGAATCGCCCGATGAAGCGCGCTGCAGATCCACGCGAACATCCACTCGCCCGCGGCTGATCACACCTTTAACGTTGCTTTGAACCGCTGGTTCAAGTGCCGAAAGGCCGCGCGGCAAATAGGTCTTAATCTCAAGGGCTTTCTGATTGACGCTGCGGCACTCCACAGTCAAGGACCAGCCATCCAAATTGAGTTGCGCCGCCCCATAACCGGTCATACTGCGAATCATGCGTCGCTCCGTTCGGTGAACTAGTCTTTGTCTTCTACTTTTTCTGAAGACTTCTTCTTCTCTTTGTCGGCGTCCTCATCTTCGTCCTCGTCGTCGCCGCGCAGTGATTTCTGAAAACTTCGCACGCCGCCTCCGAGTTGCTTTGCAACCATCGGCAGTTTCCCGACACCAAAAAACATGATCACGATCACGAGAATGATTAACAGTTCTGGAGTTCCAAGACCAAACATAGTGCCTCCTGGGCCCTAATCCGGGGATTGCGAATACTCGACCAGTGCGGCCTCGGCTGCGGATTGTTCGGCCTCCTTTTTGGAGCGTCCCTGTCCGCGTGCCATGCCATTACCGTCGATGACCACTTCGGCCACAAACAACTTTTGATGTGCTGGCCCGGTTTCGTCGACAATACGATACGCGGGTGGAGCCGATTTCGCACTCTGAACCAGTTTCTGCAACCGGCTTTTAAAATCCTGAGAGGCATGCGCCGGCTGGCAAGCGTCCATGGCTTCTCCATGAAGGCGCTCCACAAGCGCGCTAACCTCCTCCAATCCGCGGTCCAAAAAGACTGCGGCGAGCAAGGCCTCGTAGCCGTCAGCCAACACCGAAGCGCGGTCACGACCGCCCGAAAGCGCTTCACCGCGACCCATACGGATGAAGGTTCCCAACCCAATCGCACGCGCCACGTCGGCCAAGGCAGACTCGCACACGATTTGCGCTAGCCCGCTGCTCATCTTGCCCTCAGCTGCGTCGGGAAACCTCAAAAAGAGCTTCTCGGCGACCACAAGACCAAGGACGGAGTCGCCAAGAAACTCCATGCGCTGATTGTCGACGCATGTGTCAGCGTCCTCGTTCACGAAGGACGGATGCGTCAACGCGTCGACCAAGAAAGAACGATTCTTAAACGAGTACCCGATGGTCTCTTCGAGCGCTGCAAGATCTTCGCGATGGGCCACTTCCTGGTTCACGACCGCGACTCCTCGATATAACCACCACCGAGCACCTCGTCGCCACGGTAGAAGACCACGGCCTGCCCCGGGGTAACTGCGCGCTGTGGCTCGGCGAATTCGACGGACACGGTGCCAGATTCCTTGCCGACCGTGACCGACGCCTGCACCAGTTTCGCGCGGTAACGAATGCGAACTTCGCATTCGAATGAACTCGGTGGATGCTCAAAAGACAGCCAATTACAGCGCTTTGCCACCAGTCCGCGCGAAAACAACTCGCTCTTGGTGCCCACGACGACGTTTCCTTCATCGACACGGATCGCTTTCACAAAAAGCGGTTCTTCCGAGGCGATGCCGATCCCTCGTCGCTGACCGATCGTGAATTGATGAATCCCATCATGTTTGCCCACGATGGTGCCGTCCTCCAGAACAAGGTGTCCCGGACGCGTCCCTTGTTTATCAAGACGCTCTTGAACGAATTTCTTGTAGTTACCGCCGGCCACGAAGCAGATTTCCTGACTTTCCTTCTTATCCGCCGTTTCAAGCTCAAGTCTTCGAGCATGGACGCGAACGTCTTCCTTGGTCATTTCACCCAGAGGAAAAAGAATCCGCCCGAGCGCTTCGCGCGGCAATCCGAAGAGGAAATAACTCTGGTCCTTATTGGCATCGAGGCCGGTGCGAAGGACCGGGAACTCCCCCGAACGATCGATGCGGGCAAAATGCCCGGTGGCCAGATATTCGGAGCCCAAGGCAAGCGAGCGAGACAAAAGGATGTCGAATTTCAGATGGTTATTGCACATCACGCACGGGTTTGGCGTGCGGCCGCGGGCGTATTCGTCCACGAAATAGTCGATGACCACTTCCTTGAACTGTTCTTCGTAATTTGCGACGTAGAACGGAATCCCGAGGCGGCTTGCCACCATTCGCGCATCAAACAGGTCATCCGGGGAGCAACAACTCTTCGAGTAGTCCTCTTGTGGGGTGGAATAGAGGCGCATGCTGATGCCAACGGC
>JBFFMO010000790.1:0-2866 GCA_041554035.1 Allomicrovenator sp.
GACCTCGTTGCGATCGCTGATCGCGAATTTGGACGATGGTGGCGCACAGGTCGATGTTTCGTCTGTTTTTCCGACGGGTATCAGAATCGATGGTAGCGACTACACATCAGTGTGGGTCAATAATAACGGGAACATCTCGTTTGCTGCCCAGAACAGCATCTACACTCCCGATGCGATTCCCGGCCTGAACTTCCCAGCGATCGCGGTTTTTTACGCGGATACTGATTTACGCTCGGCACAGGGTGACCTGTATTCATGCCTCGACCCGGCGAATAACCGCGTGATTTTCACGTGGTTCGAGGTCGGTTATTACAGCATGAAGACTGATAAGTTGAACTCGTATCAAATCACGCTGACCAACGCCGCGTCCAAATGCGCGGGGATTCCGACGGCGGACATTGAGTTTCGTTACACCCGACTGGAATGGACGACTGGTGATTTGAGCGGCGGAACGGGCGGGCTGGGTGGAACTCCAGCAACGGCTGGAATTGATGCGGGTGACACGATCAACGCGATCGGATTGCCAGGATCGGGCGTTGCTGCCGTTTTGAATCTGGTCAACCTGACCAACGCCAATGAACCCGGCGTATTCAAGTTTCGACTCGCAAACGGCACTTTGCCAAGTTGTGGAAACGGAACGATCGAGACCTGTGAAGCCTGCGATCTGGGTGCCGCCAACGATAATAACGGTGCGTGTACCGAGATCTGCCAAAACAACACATGTGGTGATGGTTACGCCTATTTTGGCGTCGAGGTCTGTGACGATTCCGAAATCTCGCCAGGTTCCGACCAATGCCCAACCGGATACGAAGGGTTTCCGGTATGCAACAACGACCCTGCTTCCGCCGGATATAACGACACCTGCACACTCACTTCGCCGCCATCCGGCTGCACCGATATCGACGAGTGTTTTGAAGCGACCGATGATTGCAGCGCGAACGCGACTTGCACCAATGCTGCCGGGACTTTCAGCTGCGCATGTAACGCCGGATATTCTGGCAACGGCGTGAGCTGTGCCGACGTGAACGAATGCCAACTCAACACGGATAATTGCAATGCAAATGCAGCCTGCACCAACACCGTGGGCTCGTTTACGTGTGCATGCAATGCTGGATATTCAGGCAATGGCGTGAGCTGTACCGATGTGAACGAATGCCAACTCGGCACAGATAATTGTGACGCAAACGCAGCCTGCACCAACACATTGGGCTCGTTTACGTGCGCTTGTGATGCGGGTTATGCCGGCAACGGCGTGACTTGTGTCGACGTGAACGAATGCCAATTAGGCACGGATAATTGCGATGCAAACGCAGCTTGCACCAACACCGCTGGCGCCTTCACATGTGCTTGCGATGCTGGATATTCAGGCAATGGCGTGACTTGCGCCGATGTGAACGAGTGCCAGTTGGGCACGGATAATTGCGATACAAACGCAGCCTGCACCAACACCGCTGGTGCCTTCATATGTGCTTGTGACGCGGGTTATGCGGGCGACGGCGTGACTTGCGCAGACATCGATGAATGCCAATTGGGCCTTGATAATTGCGACGCGAACGCGGCCTGCACCAACACCGTCGGTGCCTTCAGCTGCGCTTGTGATGCGGGTTATACGGGCAACGGCGTGACGTGCGCTGACCTCGATGAATGTGCTCTTGGCACCGATAATTGCGGGGCTGCCGCAACCTGCACGAACACCATCGGTGCCTTCACTTGTGCCTGTGACACTGGTTACGCCGGTGACGGATTTACGTGCGACGACATCAACGAATGCGCGTTTAACACCGATAATTGCGATGCGAACGCCCTTTGCACCAATTCGGTCGGGTCGTTCTCGTGTGTCTGTTCACTCGGT
The DNA here is from genome assembly GCA_041554035.1 of Allomicrovenator sp. Lineage (GTDB taxonomy): Bacteria > Myxococcota_A > Bradymonadia > Bradymonadales > Bradymonadaceae > JBFFMO01. The sequence goes on from JBFFMO010000790.1 coordinate 1,853, forward strand.
TTTTCGGGCGATGGCGTGACGTGCTTGGACGACGACGAATGCGCTCTAGGCACCGATAATTGCGATGCCAACGCTTCATGCATCAACACCGCGGGCGGATTTTCGTGTGGCGCCTGCCAGACCGGATACGTCGATACCTTTGGCAACGGCACCCAGTGTGTCGACATCAACGAATGCCAGATGGGCCTTGATGATTGCGACCCATTGGTGGCTTGCACCAACACCGCTGGAGGATTTACCTGCGATTTGTGCCCAACGGGTTTCACCGACACATTTGCCGATGGAACGCAGTGTGTCGACATCGACGAGTGCGCGCTTGGAACCGATGACTGCGCGTCGAACGTGATCTGCAACAACTCAAGTGGAAGCTTCGTTTGCGGCATGTGCCCGAGTGGCTACACCGACGTCAACGGCGACGGCACGCTTTGCGAAGACATCGACGAATGCAAGGAAGGCACGGCCAATTGCGATGCTCAGGTGAGCTGTACCAATTCAGATGGCGGTTATGTGTGCGGCGCATGCCCTGATGGTTTTGCAGACGTGAACGGCGATGGTTCGGTCTGTCAGGACATCGACGAATGCCTCTTGGCCCCGTGCGATGCGCTATCGGCTTGCACCAACACAGCTGGAGCCTTCATGTGCGCAGCTTGTCCCGACGGTTACACCGACGTGAACGGCGACGGCACGCTCTGCGAAGACATCGACGAGTGCCTTGAAGCGGCCTGCGACGAATTGGTCGAGTGCACCAATGAAGCCGGGACCTTCACCTGTTCGGCGTGCCCCTCGGGCTACGACGACGTCAACGGTGATGGAACGGTTTGCGTCGATATCGACGAGTGTGTCGCTGAATTGAATAGTTGTGGTGAGGAAGTCGTCTGCAACAACACTCCGGGTGGATTTGTGTGTGGAGCTTGTCCCGACGGTTATACCGACGTGAACGGTGACGGCACGCTCTGCGAAGACATCGACGAGTGTGTGGCCGCTGATATTTGTGGTGCCGGCGTCGAGTGCAGC
>JBFFMO010000791.1:0-2866 GCA_041554035.1 Allomicrovenator sp.
CCTAGATCAGTCGAGGAATTTGATCTGCCCGAAGCGGCTTACAAGCAACTTCAGACCGAATGAATTGACAACAGGGCCGGTGATTTCAAGCTTTTGGCCGACTTCGATAATTCGAGGCTGGCGTTGGCCGATTTCTTTATCGAGAGAGGCAAGCCAGTAGCCGCCTTCGCGTTCGCATGTTCCGGACAACGCACTTGCTGTCGGAAAGGTGCATGTCCCAGAAAGGCAATCTGTGCTCGCCTTACAAGCTTTGGCACACGGTTCTTCAGAGGTGTCGTTGAGTCCGACCAAACACATTTCGTTAAAATTCGTGTTGGTTGGAAGTCCGGAAACCTTACCTGTGATTCGTCCCACTCGCCCGACATCGTCGAGGGTGATGGGGCCGGTGAGCACACGGTAGGGAACTCCGAAGTCTTTTTCGATGACTGTTTCCTCGTCGTAAACGAGCACGGCTTTGGTATCGAAATATTTCATGAGGCCACGTACGCGAAGACTTACGCGGTCACCCATGTTGAAGTCTTCGACGCGTGATTCTTTAAGAATCAAGATGCCGCCCGACTTGTCTTCGAGGAAATAAGAGCCGTAGAAGCGCTCGTCGGATCCACAGAAGTTGATCTTCTGGAAATAACGAGGCTGCAACGTCACGATCCCTTCGATCGTGGTCGGCAATTCGGCGACCGTCGCAACGTCGTTTCCACGCTCATCGCAGCCGTCAGCCTGGGGGTAAGGCGAGTCAGGTGACATGCCATACCAAACAAAATCATCGGCGATCAGGTTGGTGAGCACGTCGTTGATCGATGTTTCACCCTGCATCGTGAGGGGAGTGTCAATGAATTTGACGTACTCCTGCACGTATTGCGTGGTGCCGTCACCAAATCGATCGTCGATCTCGGCTTGAGTCGACGGATCGGTTTCTGCTCCGCACCCGCTCATGAGGGTGACCAATAGGACTGCCGCTAGGCCGACACGTCCAGAACTCGGATGGATCGATTTCGTCATTATTACGAAGCAATGGTTCGGGAAAAAAAAATGGCCAACCCTTTCAGGTTGGCCGGGAGCTTAGATTAGCGCTGCTCAAATGCCCAGTCGAAGTTGACTTGGTCGAGCTGGATCGTCTTGGTGCCGGTCGCGATTGGACCCGGGAAACCTGATGCAGGTCCGAGGAAAGTCACACAATCACCCATTTCGATGAACTGCGACTTCGTTCGGAAGAGCGTCGACTTATCGCCATGTTGGAATGCGAAGCACTTGTTCGTGCCGCCGCAATCCGTACCGTTATCAGTGATCGTTCCCGCCACGCGGACATTCTTGTCGAAGTCGTCGATCGTGATGTCGGTGCCGGTTGCTTCACGGAAAGGAACGGCATTTCCGGCCGAATCCACGACGACTGTGTCCAAAACGGCGATCTGAGCGATTCCGCCGTAATTAAGGACTTCGGTCACGTGGAAGCTGATTCGTTGGCCGACTTTGATCACAACGTCTTGTGGCACGGCTGCGTCGAGTCGAACACGAAGAGCCTTGTCCTTATCCTGCAACCAGAATGTCTTGTTCGCAAAGTTGTCGAACGTGGTCGCGATGACCAGAGCGCCTGCGACCTGAAGATCAACAACCGCGCGGCCTTCATCAATGTCCATCGTGTCAACATCATCACTGACCAATGGAACCGCGTTATAAACTTCCAGGAGTCCGGCAGCGTAGTCCAAGGTTCCATCTGCGTCAGGAGCACCACCGGTATGCTCGCCGTCAGGATTGATCTGACCGTAGAAGTTCTCAAGCAACAGGCACGTCGCTGGGGTTGTGCCGTTATTGGTGTTGGTCGTGCCGTTATTGGTGTTGGTCGTGTTGTTGGTGTTGGTCGTGTTGTTCGTGTTGGTCGTGTTGTTCGTGTTGACCGTATTATTGGTCGTGGTGTTGTTGACCGTATTATTCGCCGTGTTGTTGGCTTTGCTTGGATCAGCATCATCACCACATGCTGACCCAAAGGCCACGAGGAGTGAGAGAAGAAGGGTGTTAGCGGTACGATTTGTCATAGTTTCATCCTTAATTTCTTGTCCAAGTGACTGGCCAGTGCGGCCAACACAAAATTTCAAAATGGCGATTGTAACGCGAAGCTACGACCGGCGTTTCAGACGGGCGGATTCGTAACACTTTATGTAGGGCCATTCAATAGCTGGCTTGAATGGGCGCGAAGGCAAAGAGCTAGGTATTGCGCGGTCCTGACGATGCGCGTGTAAATTGAGCAAAATCGTCATACGATTGTCATGTTCGCCAAAGGGCCCGCATCAAAACCGTCGTGACTCTAATAGTGACATTGTGTTACGTGTTCGCGTGGACGGGCTCACCTTTTCGGATGAGCAACAGCCGGGCGAGAAGCCATGAAAAACGAGTTTCAAACCACCCTTCCTCGATTGCTCTTCGCGCTTGCGATTTTCATGATTGGATGTGGGGACGATCCAGCCGCCAAAGATGCTGATAAAGCGCTTGGTGCCGGGAGCGGTGAGGGCGGTCGCGCTCGCGCCGGGGATTTGTCTCGCAAAGGCCTCACAGCCGAACCTTTCGATTTGAACGCAGACAAGAAAGACGATCAGTGGGTTTTCAAAGACTCCACCGGAGTCAGGCGATACGAACGCGACATGAACTTCGATGGGAAAGTCGACGTTTGGCAGTATCCTGACAAAGCTGGGGTCATTGCCGAAGAAGAGATGGATTTTGATTATGACGGCCGTGTCGACCTCGTTGTTTTTTACGAGGACGGCATTGCGGTCAAAAAGTTCATGTCTGTCGACTTCGCCGGCGTCCTGACCATCGCTAAATACTACGATAAAGCTGGTTCTTTGCTCCGAGTCGAACGCGACGAAGATGCGAA
>JBFFMO010000792.1:0-2862 GCA_041554035.1 Allomicrovenator sp.
AGTGTGTTCGGCTGGGTTGGGCACCAAGGAGACGATTGTTTCGCGCAGGATTTCAGATGTTTCCCCCGCTGCCTTTTGTTCTTTCCAGGCCTGGGTCAACGCCATACCCACACGCACGAAGTCCGGGTGAGCCACCCAGAATCCCTGAAGACCGCGCTTGAGCTGGGTCACGACGTCTTTGATATAACCGACCATGCTGACTTCGTACGACGCCGGATTTCCGTCCTCGTAGAGCACTCCGTACATGCCGCCAATGGTGATTCCCCCACACTCCGCCAGCGATTCGACCAGAATGCGATGAGACTCCCGGATATGATTGATCACGATATTTGGGTCCGCCTTCACCGGAATGCGATAACGCGGGTCGTTACGGAAAATGCGCGCGGTTGAGGCCAGGAAATCGTGCCATCCCAGACTTCCGCCCAGAAAATTCGGAGAAAGAGCTTGAACGATTTCTTTGATCCTGAAGATGGCGCGCGGGTTTTCGAACACAATAAAAAGACGCACGGAATTCAAAATATAATCAGGATATATTTCCTTGATTCGTCGCTCGGTCACGTCGATAAGGTGCTTGATATACGCGGCTTCTTCTTCGTTTTCCAATTTTGGAACGTAAAAAACCAACGATTCTGCGCGCGTTCGATTATGGAACATATGCATCACAAAATCGTAGAGATGCAGCGGCAGAGGATTACCGCGTAAAACGTGATTTCCGTCGGGAATCGCGATGCCAGGGAAGCGCTTTATCGGGATCGATAGGCGGTCATTTTCGAGCTCATAATGTTTTCCGTTGCGGGGATCGTCGAGCTCGATGCTCCCGTCATAACAACGAATCAGATTTTCACAGGCGTGAAGGAAATTCCTCATGATCGGGGTTTTTGAGTCTTCGTTATCGGCTCCCCAACGTGGCGCGTCTCCGCACCTTTCGACGAGGTCAGAAATAATCTGGGGTTCGTCTGGAAGTCGTCGATGAATGGCGTTCATGGCATTGATCGACAGTTTCACCGAATCTGGAGGCCCAAAGAGCGTGACCTGTGTGCCCTCAAATCCCTTTGGGATGATGACTTTAGGCGGGTTGCAGGCTTTTTCGCTCGGGCCGACGACGACTCGTCCGGCCTCGTCCGTCATCCCTACAACGGTTTGGTAGTTTGGGCTGTGGAAATCAAGCGCCGCGTTTTCAACGACAAATTTGGCCGTGTTTTCGTCGATGAAGCAACGGTCCTTTGTTCGCTGTTCGAGGACGTCATTGAGGTGGCCACGAACCTCGTCGTACACGCCGGCCACGAAGGCGAGCGCTTCGTCGGATTCAAGCTCGGGGAACGAGTCACGCAGGCCGGACGCGACCTTAAGTCCCGGCACGGCCGGCACAGGTTCCGAAAGGGCATCGAGTCGACTGAGCAATGTTTCGGGCAGAAAATCGAGGTAGCTCGGGATATCCATGAGCGCCGTCCAGGCTTGAGTTGACGCGAACTCTACATCCGAAGCTTGAACCGGTCTATGGCGCGGCAAACTCGTTCTTGCCGAGTCGCTCAATCAGCTTTTCTGCGACGCGCAACGAGTTTGCGATGATGGTCAGGGTCGTGGGAACCCCGCCGCTTGAGGGCATGAAAGAGCCGTCCACCACGTAGAGGTTCTTGACGTCATGTGACCGGCATTCTGCGTCCAAAACGGAGGTTTTGGGGTCGTTGCCCATCCTGCAGGTACCGTGCTGCAAAATGAACGTCGTTCCGCCGACCGTCTCCTGCTTAGTAGCGCTCGCCCCAGCCGCCTTTAGGACTTCGATGCCTGCCTCGACGACCTTGAGGTTATTTCGGAGGTCCAAAGGATGGTTGTAGACATGGATATGCGCCACAGGCAGCCCCCATTTGTCTTTCACCTCGTCGTGGATTTTCACGAAGGTCAGCGGATTCGCCGTGAACTCACCGTAGACTTCAAATTCGAGCTCCCGCACGTCCGTATAAGTGCGTTTGATTTGTTGTTGCAGCGAGCTGCCCCAAAGAGGTGGCGTGAAGCGCTTGGCCACACGGTCCGCCGTGAAGATTGGATTTCGGTGAGGCAACAAAAAGCCGATCGAGCCGCCTTTATTATATTCGCCTTTTAATTCGTCGATAAAATAAAGATCGCGAATCGAGCGATTGATAAAATGAATCGGATGATGGGGTTTCAGGTCCTCGGGCAGGGTCGCAACGTCAAATTCTGCCCACCCTTTTCCGAGGGTCGAAAACGTCAGGTTGCGGCCGACTTGTCCGCTGGAATTCCCAAGGCCATTGGGATGGGCCTCGCTCTTATGATTGAGCAAGAGCCGTGCGCTTTCGATCGCCGTGGCACTGACCACAAAAACCTTGGCTTTGACCGTGTGTTCCTTGCCCTCAGCATCGTAGTAGTGGGCCGCGGAAATACTTCCGTCAGACCGGACATCGAACGAGTACACCATTGAATTGGGACGAATTTCGCAATTTCCCGTCACGATGGCACCTGGGATAAAAGCTTCCAACGTCGAGCCTTTTGCCCCGGATTCACACCCATAAGACCCACAAAAATCGCAATAAACACACGCGTCGCGTCCATCGATTTGTTTTGAGAGAATCGCGCGCGGCGTCTGATAGACCGTGAACCCCGCCTTTTTCCCGCCTTCCTCGACCAGGCGCGAAAGGGGATTTGTCGCGAGCGGAGGGTAGGGGAAATCGTCGTCGCGTGGCGGAGAATATTTGGTTTTGGCAGCCTTTCCCGAAACGCCAACTGCACGCTCAGCCCTCGAATAGTAGGGCGAGAGGTCATCGTAAGTGATAGGCCAGTCGGCAATAGAGGTGCCCTCGACGTCTCCGTAAAGGGATTTCATCCGGAAGTCATCCGGATGCAATC
>JBFFMO010000793.1:0-2861 GCA_041554035.1 Allomicrovenator sp.
ACTCCAATTAACTGATCGCGGAAATGTCAGCGACGTTTTTAAATAATTTTTCCAGACCAAAAAGAAGCGCGAGGCGGTTCTTTTTAAGGTCGTCATCATCGACCATGACCATCACGCCATCGAAGAACCCGTCCACGGGTCCTTTGAGGCCAATCAAGGTCTGGCAGGCACCGTCCCAATCACGGGCCTTAAGCGCGCCGGCCATCGCCGTCTGTGCACTCTGATAAGCCTCGTACAGGGCCTTTTCTGCCGGCTCGACCAACTTGGCGACGTTCGGCTCGCCATCTGCACCGCCGTCCTACTTGCGCAGGATATTGACGACGCGTTTGAAGCCTTGAGCCAAAGGCTCAAAATCAGGCTCGTTACGCAATTTGGCGAGCGCTTCGACTCGGTCGGTCACGCTCAACACGTCGTTCAGGCCCACAGCCAATACGGCTTCGACCACGTCTGCCGGATGAACCAGCGCCAACTGGTGTTTCAGGCGAGTACCAATGAAGTCCAGAACCTGAGCCTGAAGCTCGGTGCCGGTGACCTTCAATTTGCCCGGATCCAAAGTCTCGTAGGACTCGGCTGCAACCTGAATCAATGCCTGCAAGCTCACCGAATACCCACGTGACTGAACCACGCGAATCACACCAAGTGCGGCGCGACGTAGGGCGTAGGGGTCAGCGGCACTTGTCGGAACAAGGCCGATACCAAAACAACCCACGAGTGCGTCCAGCTTTTCAGCCAGGGCGAGGCTTGCGCCAGCGTCGGTGGTTGGGAGCTCGTCGGCTGCACCACGCGGTAAATATTGTTCGTAGATCGCCGTGGCGACTTCTGCCGACTCACCGGCTTTTTCTGCGTAGGCCCGGCCCATCACGCCTTGAAGGTCGGTGAACTCGTTCACAAGCCCGGTCACAAGGTCGGCCTTGGCCAAGAACCCTGCACGACGAGCGGCTTCCACCGTTGTTTCGGAAGCGCCAATGCGCTCGGCGATATGAGCAGCGGTCAACGAAAGTCGCGCGCATCGCTCCTTCACCGTCCCGATCTGCTTAAGCCAAACGACCTCGCCAAGCTTATCCACATAGGTTTCAAGCGGAACGCGGAGGTCTTGGTCCCAAAAGAAGCGCGCATCGTCCAGGCGAGCTTTCAGGACGCGTAGATTACCGGCTGCGACGACGGCTGGGTCGCGAACGGGCGTGTTGTAGACAACGGCACACGAGTTCACGAGCTTGCCGTCTGAATCGACCATCGCAAAATAGCGTTGGTGCGAGCGCATCGATGAGATCAACACCTCTTGCGGCAATTCTAGGTAAGACGCGTCGAAGTTCACCAAAACCACGTAGGGTTTTTCGACCAGATGCACGACCTCGTCGACCAATGCTTGGTCGTCCAATACCGAGACACCCGGTTTGTCCGAAACCTTCGAAAGCCCTTCATTGATGATCTTGCGGCGTTCAGCCTGGTCGACCGTCACAAACGCGGCATCAAGTGATTTCAGGTAACCCGCGATCGTATGAACTTCGATGGCAGCCGGAGCGGCAAATCGATGCCCAAAGGTTGTGCGACCACTTTTGACGCTGGCCCACTCAAAATCGATGACTTCGTCGTTGTACACGGCCACAAACCAACGAACCGGCCGAGCAAAGGTGGTGCGCAAATCGCCCCATCGCATCGATTTGGGAAACGAAAATCCCTTCACCAGCGATTCAAGCATGGCGCCAAGCAAAGCCTTAGTTTCCCCGCCCTTCTCGAAAACCTTCGCAGCGATATACTCGCCTTTCTCGGTCTTGACGGTGTAAAGCTCCGAGACCTCGACTCCCTGTCCACGTGCGAAGCCTTCAGCCGCCTTGGTAGGCTGGCCGTCACGAAACGCAGCCGCCACAGGCGGACCGGTTCGGACCTCTTCCAAGTCGCTCTGCTGTGCGCCGAGCTTGTCGACCAACAACACAAACCGACGTGGCGTCGCCAAGGCGCGCACTTCGCCGACTCCAATCCTTGAAGCCGCGCAGGCCTCCTGAAAACGACGTTTTAAGTCGGCCAGGGCCGGCTCGACAAAGCGGGCTGGGATGTCTTCACAGCCGATTTCGAAGATAAATTCGTGGGTACTCATGGGGCCTCGCTCGCGGGTCACGAGGGCGGGTTATAGTGCAGAGGCCTTGGGTCAGCAAGGCCTTCGGCAGTTGTCGGCTATCGGTTGGTCGGTTTGCGGTCGGACCGGCGCTGTGATTGGTGCGGAGGCCCTATGGCCCGCATTGCGACTTGCAATTTGCTGTTTAGATTGGCGCGCCCACCAGAAGACTACCCTGCCAAAATTTCCGATTAATGATTTATACGTCAAGGTTGTGCCCCAAAGTGTGCTGATTGACTGTCAACCTCATCCAGTCACAGAACCTGTACCCAACATTACCCACAAGCCCCGTCATGCCTGACATGCCTGGCATCACATCGACAAAGTTCGACCCACCTGCACCACCAATCCGCGTTCCGCCAGTAGCGGAAACAAGGATGGTGGGATTAACCGTGGACGAGTGGCCTGCACCACGCCAGAACGTTCATCACCCGCGAAATCTTGGAATGTCTCAACGTTACCACGACAACACTATCACACCGCCAGAGACTGGCTTTGGCCATCTAAGCAAAGCGGCCAAGCCCCCTCTAAGCAAAGCGGCCAAGGCCCCCTGGGTCGACGAAGCGCTGCATCAAACTCTCGGATAGGGGCCCCGGTTTCTGTACCACTTTGATGACTAACTAATTATAGGCCGTCAAACGGGCGAATCTCCTATCTTTGCAATTGGTTGAGCACCACTAAAGGTGCACGGTTGTTCAGCGACGTGTGTTTTCGTTCCTAATTATAGTAAATCAACTGACGGTCGGCC
>JBFFMO010000794.1:0-2861 GCA_041554035.1 Allomicrovenator sp.
GGTTAGTGTGATCCCCATATAGATAAAAGAAGCCGCTGTTGTCGCCTCGATACCCTGGAAGGTATACGCTTCAATTTGCTGACTCATGAAAGTGGTTTCAAGCACCCCAATGGTCATTGCCAGCGCCGTATTCTTAAATACGGTAAGGCATTCAGCTGTAAGTGGCGGAATCACAAGGCGAACAGCAAATGGTATGATGATGTAGCGGTAGGTTTGGAAATGGGTGAACCCGGTGCTCAACGCTGCATTGAACTGAGTCTGGCTATTTGCCAAGGCGTAGGTCCCACCCTGAGCCACACTGGCAGAAAGGTTGGGGGTTCCCACCCCTCCATCGATCGCGATGACATGAACTTTGGCTCCCGTGCTTTGTGCCAGCGTGAGCGCCGCACTCATATCATCGGGAGGTGTGCAGGTGTTGGCCGCGCTGTCACCGATCAACAGAACATGGCGATCACGCATCGAAAAGAAGGGATCGTTGGGCGAAACGAATCGGTTTTGTGCATCAACCAGTGCGGCGGACGACTCCGAGCCCCCGTTGGGATTTGTGGGTACGAATGCCGAAATCTCGGCTGCCGACCACTTTTGCATCGCCAGAATATTTGCGGACGGAATCATGCAGTTATTTGCGTTACCAAAGACCGATGCGCCGACCACAAATTCGGAGGCCAAACGATTCGAAACTGCAGCAAAGCCGTCTTTCTGGACCGTGACCCGTGTGGCCCCGAAGGGATCGTTGGTCATGGCCGACTGCATGGAGCCGGAGCCATCAAAGATGATGTGCAGTGAGGGCTCAAGCGACGTGATTGCGCGTGGACATTCCATGCCCGAGGGCAGCGCGTCACACGCATCTCCGATGCCGTTTGTGTTGGCGTCCTTCTGTGTTGGGTTACTGATGGCAGGGCAGTTGTCGCAAACGTCTGGAGTGCCGTCGTTGTCTTGATCGGCGCTGCCCACGGCCAGGGGACATTTGTCGTTGATGTCGGGAATGCCATCATTATCGCTGTCGCGAGCCGGATCGTAGGCGGGTTCTTCACAGACGTCCCCGATGCCGTTGGCATTGGCGTCGAGCTGGTTACGATTGGCCGTCGGGACGCAATTATCGCAGGCATCACCCACACCGTCGAAATCGGCGTCATTTTGCGTGGGGTTGGCGATCGTCGGACAGTTATCGTTGATGTTGGGACGGCCGTCGTTGTCGGGATCCTCGTCAGGCGGAAGGTCCGGAAGTCCTTCGTCTGGGAGGTCTTGGTCCGACTCTGTCCCCATGTCACCAGCGTCTGTGGCATTATTTATGTTGTTGATGTTATTGGAGTTATTGGCGGTGTTGTTTGCGGTGGCGCCCTTTTTCTTGGACGGCTCATCACCACATGCACTCACCAGAACGATCACCAGACAAAAACCAAAAAATCGCGACATCCTAAAACCCATCAAAAAAGCCAACCATATCCGAGGACGCACTATCGCAAAATTTGCTGCGCGACACACGAAAATCGAATTGAGAGCATGAGCAGTGAGGTTGCGGGTGAATATGGTATTTTAGAACTCGGCGAATCCGCAGACACCGTTATTGCAGCCGATGGCCGGTGGAGCGGCACAATCACAGGCGGATGGACCGGGAGTGCATTCGGCAGGGGCGGGGGGATTGGCTTCGTAGTCGGCACGATTCACCGCGGTCGCGGCACATTGGCAGTCAGAGCAGACGTCTCCAACCGCGATGTACATGCAGTCCTCAGCGACTTCACACGAAGTGTCGTAGTCGTCGGCCGAAACAAGCTGTGGGGTGCGGGCGTAACAGGTGGATTCCCAACAGGCTGGTAGAGTTTCTTCACAGAACACATCACAAAGTGGTCGAGGGTCTTCACACGTGATCGCGTTGATCGCGTCGGTGAACGCTTCTTCGTCGCTCGTGTTGATGGCGTCGTTCGCGCACGAACAACCGCAAGGCTCTGGATTGACCAGAATGCAGTTGGAGTCGAACTCACAGGTCTGGTCGTAATCCGAGAGATCAATCGTGTTGGTCCCGTTATTGGTCGAGTTATTGGTGGTGTTGTTGGTCGAGTTATTTGTGGTGTTATTGGACACATTATTGGGGTTGGTGGTGCTCTTTTTTGCATCGTCGCCACAGCCAACACTAAGCAGAATAACCATCAAAACAGCAGATATTTTCATCGGAGAACCTAAAAAAAATGGAAGCAGATGCTTCCATTAGGGGCTAAAGACTGAATCGAATCAAGTAATTCGCCAGCATTGATGTGTAGGAACAGGCGAACCCAACTTTCAACGTGCTGTGTTGAGTGAGGGCAATTTTGAGAGAAGCATCACGAAGACGACACGGAATGTTGAAAGAACTCAGGTCGATCAGAAACGATGCCCAAGGTGAACTGTTGGAAAGATGGTTATCGGGTTGTTTTCATAGGTTCGGCCTGCGATTTCGTGGTCTTCGCTGAAGCGGTATCCGACACCTACCCATGGAGTCACATAGAAATCCGAAGGCAATTGAATCCGCCAACCGGCCCGCACACCACCACTAAACGCGCGGTCTTCAGCCGATTGCGATGATAACGTGTCCACGATCGTCATCGTCGTGAAACCACCTTCGATGCCCATGAATGGACCCCATCCGTCGTCGTGCAAAAACACATCGAATTTGGCGCCGTATCCGGCAAACGATGACCGGAAGTCTTCTTGACCGTGGATGGCTTCCGGCAATTCCAAGCCGAAGGCGCCAAGGTCCAGTCTATAACGGCCTTTCCCCATGCCGACATGAAGCGAAAATCCATCCAGCGCATAGGCGATGGGGTCGATCTCGATGTCCAATCTAAGTGGATTGGTTGCCGTGGCGGGTGCGGTCGCGACAAGGA
>JBFFMO010000795.1:0-2860 GCA_041554035.1 Allomicrovenator sp.
AAGTTGAGATTTTCGCCGGGCCAAAAAATGCCAAGAGATTTTGGCAGGTCGGCGAGTTTGAGATGATCAGCAACTAGTTTTTGACGAGCTTGACCAGACCTGGACTGAGCTCAACGAGTTGTTTGCGGTAGAGCCCGCCGAGTGCGTCTTTGTAGACACGTTTGCTCACGCCGTATTTCTCGAAAATATCGTCGGGTGAGCTCTTGTCCGTCAACGTCGAGACGCCGCCGCCGCGACGCAATTCTTCCAGAATTTGGTCGCCCAGACTCGTGCTCGTAATATTGGGAGGCTGCAGGCAAAGGTCCACAAGGCCGCCCTCACGAATGGCCTTGATGTAGCCGTCGATTTCGATGCCCGGCTCAAGTTGGCCCAGAGCGTCGTTGTTGAAGACCATGCCCAAGAATTCGTCGTCGACGGCGCACTCCCAACCAAGTTCGGTCGACCGAAGCACAAAGAGCGTGACCTCGTCGCCGATATTCACGTCATTTGAGACCTTGCCCATGAACTTCTTGATCTTGGTGCTGGCTGCGATTCGGCCTGTATTATCGATATAAACGTAGACGACGTAGCTTTTTCCGGGCGTCATCTCACGCTGCTGTTCACCGAAGGGGACAAAGAGATTCTTGTCGAGTCCCCATTCAAGGAACGCCCCGACATCGTTGACCTCGACGACCTCTAAGAACGCACATTCTCCGACTTCCGCGAAGGGTTTTTCGGTCGTGGCAATCAGTCGGTTCGAGAAATCTGGGTAGATAAACGCTTCGATCGTCTGCCCGACTTTTGCGCCGTTAGGCACCGAATTATTCGGCAGCAGAATCTCGCCGAGTCCCCCTCCGTCGAGGTATGCCCCGTGTTCTGAGAGTCTGCTGATTTTGAGTCGATTAGTTTGGCCGATCATCGCCATCGGGGTTCTCGCATTGGAGGGTCGTTCGTGAGCGCAGTCGGACTTCCGCTGCGGCGCCGACCTTCTATCACAAGGGCCCCGTGGGTAACATCACGTCAATCATTGCAGGCGCTCGATTATGCGGAAGCGGTCAAAAAGAGGAATACGGCTCTGTCGGATTGGCGCCTGTGACGTCGCCGCCGCGATCGGCTCCGTCCGCCGCCATGGTCACCATGCGCACGCCAGACGAGCCGCCTAAATCATCGGTGGACGTGATGAAGGTGACGTGGTCACCGGCAGCGATGACGCGTGTTCGCGCCAGATCGAAGTCAATCACTTGATTTACATCGAAACGCTTGGCGGCATACGTCCAAACGGAGCGGTTCCACGAGAATTCAAACCAGTAGCTCGCACCTTGGTAGAGGTCCCAATCGGTCTCAGCTTCTTTGCCCGGATTGACGGTGTAGGCCGCCGCAAACCCATAACGAAGATCGTGATTTTGGTCTCCTGATTGGATGAAGTTCTGCAACGACATCGTGAAAAGCATCATATTGGGTCCCAATGGCACCGCGCTCGATTCGCAGAAGATCTGGCCAAAATAGGGCTGTGTCGCACAGGCATACACCGTGTCGTTTAAGATCTGAGTCTCGCTCGCCGTCCAATTTCGTTGGAAGACGCGCCATGTTTTGATGTCAGCGTATTCCAGATTGAGCGTTGCGCTGGTTGTGCTTGTCTCGGTGATGAAGTCGCCTGCAGGGTCGACGATAGGATTTGAGACACAGGTTCCCACTTCAAACACGATGACGGTGTCGCCGTTGGCGGCGTAGTCGAAGAGTTCGACGAGGGCATAGCCACCGGCGCTGGCGCCACCCATATCAAAGACTTTTTGTGTCGACAGCGAGGGCGCGGGAAGCAGGCAGTTGCTGTCCGGAGGTCCAAAGATGGCCGAAGCGTCGGCGGGAATGGACTCGATTGGGTACCCAACATAAGAAATCATGCCGTCAGGCTTAACGACCGCGATCGCGTCGACGCGCGATGTGTTGGACTCCGAGAGGTCTTCGATGAGTCCATAACGTGCGATTCCAGTCAGGCCAGTGACTTCGAACGAGGCCACGCCTTCGCCTTCGGCCGAGAACTCCCACGGACCGTCTTTGGTCATCGCCGAGCCCAGACTGATCCTGTACCGACCAGGCACCCGAGTTACGCCGTTGTTGGTGGCGTTGTTCGTCGTGTTGTTTGTAGCGTTGTTTGTTGCGTTGTTGGTCGAGTTGTTCGTTGTGTTGTTGTCGTTATTTGAAGCGGGCTCTTCCCCTGGTCCGCAGGCCAGCGCCAAGGCGTAGGCCACCAGAGCGACCACAGAAAACATTGCAATATATTTCCACCAAACTGACTTCATAGTCCCTCCCTATTGATCTTCTTGCGGTCAGAATTATCAATATTCGGGCCATGTTTTTATTATCTCCTAAGTTGCTGTTTTAACTGCACAATTATTATATCTCAGGTCGTTCGAAATATGAGTTCATTGCGCTTTTTTTTCGCGAATCGTCGCCTCACGAAATGATTTCGAATCCTGCAGGCTTGCTCCGTCGCATGGACCAGTAGATGCCGACCCATCCCAGAAGGGCAGGCGCAAGCGATAGAAGTTGACCCATGGAAACGACCGAATCCGGACCCAGCGCCTGACGGGCTTTCCAGAACTCCACAACGATGCGCCCCGAAAAATAGAGGGCCAGAAAAAGAGCGGTGAGCAGGCCGCGCGGGCGCTTTTCGCCGAGTCGATGGTCGACGACCAGGAGCACGACCAAGACCATGATCCCCAGTCCAAATTCGTAGATCTGACTTGGATGCCGAAGCGGCGCGCCCGGGCCGTCGTGATATGGAAATCGCATGCCCCAGGTTTGGTCGGTGATGCGTCCCACGATTTCGGAATTGAACAGATTTCCAAGCCGAACGAGGGCGGCGGCAAGTGCGCCGGAG
>JBFFMO010000796.1:0-2858 GCA_041554035.1 Allomicrovenator sp.
AGAAGTCCGGTACCTCTACCGTCCGCCTCCGGACGAAACCACTCGCGGGCCTTCAGATCCTGCCAAAAAGACTTCGCTGCTCCCATCACGTCACGCTCATGAATCCACGCAAACACGCCCAATCCGGCGGAAGCCAGAATCGTCAGCGGCACGGTCACCAGGGTCATGACCCATGGGAAAGATAGGGGGAAGGGCGGCTTCTGAAGGTTTTGGCCAAAATAATTTACGAAATAGTGAACGTGTTTGAGATGGAAATTTAAATACCACTCAACACGATTGGCCGTGTCGAACCAGTGCCGTGGCCAGAGGCCAAAAAAGAGCGCCGTCCCGATGAACAACATCGCGACAAAAACCCATGGGAACTTGGGCCGCGACCATTTTCCGTCTGTTTTACCCACCAAGCGGGCATTCGCCAGCACCCAATGTCCCCCCAGAACAAAGGGGATAAAAAACGCGTTCAGCTTGGTTCCAAGCGCGAGTCCCCAAAGGACTCCAGCAGCAAATATCCATTTTTTGGACTCAAAGCTTCGCCAGTAGGCGTAAACCACCGCAAACCAGAAAAATGTGATCGGCACGTCAAAACACGCCATATGCGCGTGGAAAAAGAAGCGAGGTTGAAAAAGAATGGCTGCAGCCGCCACCAGACCCGCGCTGCGGCCCGCGAGTTGCCGAGTCCAGATGAACACCAGTCCAACAAGCGCTGAAGCGCTCAGCGCGCCTGGGAAGCGAAACGCGGTGCTGTCGGTCATCCACTCAAGCTTGTCATGAAATAACTTGTGGCTGAGCGCGAAGAGGCTCTTCATCAAGACCGGATGTTCGGGATTATAAGACCAATAGCGATCGACGTTTGCTTTCGTGAAGCTTTCGGCGAGTTGCCCCGCGTTTAAGTGGGTCCACAGGCCCTCGAACCAGCCGATATATTGGTGGGCCGCATGAAAGTAGAAACTCTCGTCGCGGGTGATGCCAATTTCCATGGTCGCAAGCAATAATGCCAACGTTCCCGCAGAAAGAATTACCGCGGCGAGCCAATCAAGTTTGTCGGGCTTTTCGTCTCGAATCATGGCCAAGACAGCTACCACGGTTGGGGATTTGCGGGTAGCGAGTTGAGTTGAGCGCGCACAGAGGCTAGCCTGTTTTTTCAACTTACGGAGTTAATATGTCTCGTTTGCCCTCGCTCACTCTGGCCGCCGTTGCGTTTTTAATCGCATCGCCTGCTTACGCACACATTGCACTTGATTATCCGACTGCCCGCGCAACTGCTCAGAAGGCCAGCCCATGCGGTCCAGCCGGAAGTGTGCGCGGTGACGTGGTGACCGAACTTGTCGCTGGTGAAACCGTCACCGTCATCTGGCGTGAGACCGTCAATCATCCTGGCCATTTCAGAATCTCGTTCGACGACGACGGACAAGACGATTTTGTTGAACCCGCGAGCTTCACCGATTTCTACACGGGCCCTTCGGTTCTTTATGATGATATCGCGGACTCTAACGGCGGCATGAATACGTTCGACATCACCGTCCCGGATACCCTTTGCGACAACTGCACGCTTCAAGTGGTGCAGGTCATGACCGACAAGGCCCCTTACGGCGACGGAAACGACCTCTACTACCAATGCGCTGATATTCGAATTGTCGCAGGCGGTGGGGATGTTGGCGTGGCGGACATGGGGGGCGAAGACATGGGCGAGGCCGATATGGCGACTTCGACCAATAACTCGACCAACAACACCACAAATAATTCGACGAATAATTCGGTGAACAACACCACGAATAATTCGACGAATGGCGGCACAACCAATAATCCGACAAACAACAACACCAGCACAGACGACGACGGTTGCACGACGGCCGCGGGCAGTGGTTTTGCGGCCATGGGCCTCTTGTTGGTCGGCCTCTTCTTCCGACGACGAAGCCGCTAAATCTCGCTTACCGCGTCGTATTTTGTGCGACGCCTGGTTAGGTGAGCCTGGCCCGGCGTCGTCACGAGATCTCCCTCAGCGCCCGAGCTGAGCTCTGCGGCGTTGCCCTCGTCTGTGTCGATATGCATCTCCAATTTGTATTTCGGCGACACGCGTACCAAGACATCCCCAAAAACCAGACCTCGACCGGTTCCATCGATACCGACTTCGACCACGTCCTTGTCTGCGACTCCAAAATACTCGGCGTCGTCGGGATGCATATGAATATGCCTCCACGCGCAAATCACGCCGTGTTTCAGCTCGTATTTCCCATGGGCGCCAATCAAGACACATCCTGGCGTATTTGCGACGTCGCCTGAAGCACGCACGGGGGCGTCGAGCCCCAAAAAGAATTCGTCGGTGCGTGAAATTTCAACCTGGGACTCGGGTCGAACAGGGCCCAAAATGCGCACCTTTTCGAGCTGGCGTTTGGGTCCAACAATCGTGACGGTTTCGTTGCACGCAAATTGCCCAGGTTGGCTCAACGGGTTGCGCTCCGTGAGTTGATAACCCGGGCCAAAGAGCGCCTCGACCGCCTCTTGTGTCAGATGCACATGGCGGGCAGACACGGCCACAGGAATGGTTCGTCCATTATGTTTGCGCCCTGCTTCTTTGACGACTTTTGTGGTCTCGCGAGCAATTTGGAACGACTCATCCGTGGCCACGGCCAGAAGTCGGACACGGCTATTTCGCGTCGATAGGTCCGCGATCGGATCGTCGTAATTCACATGAGCGTCACGATTTTTATCCTCATCGATCACACAGCCCATGAAATTCAAACGCTGTGCAATCCGATGACGCAATGCGCTGGCGTTCTCTCCGATGCCAGCCGTAAATACGATGGCGTCCACGCCTCCCATCACGGCTGCGTAGGCACCGATGTATTTTCGAACGCGATGGG
>JBFFMO010000797.1:0-2855 GCA_041554035.1 Allomicrovenator sp.
ACGCTGTTGGTGTTGGGTCCAGCGCAAGCGCTGAGCGCCGCCAGAGCGAAAATCACGAGGAAAAAACCCAGAGATCGGAAACGATGTACTTCTGATTTGTCAGGCATAGTCAGGGCTAGCTCCGTTGCGCCACAAGGGGGGATTCTATAGTTTGACCACGGTGATTGCTACCGGAGTCCAGATGCACCGCTTTCTATTTCTTGCAGTTTTCTGTGCCGCGTGTGCGCCCGATTTGGCCCTGGAGCCACCTCCAAAAACCGTTCGCGCCTTATGGAACCCCTCAACAGGGGCTCTTCCTTCCCCAACCAATCTGGTTAGGGATAATTCAGCCCAGAAGCTGGCCCTTCCGATCGATGCCGACTTGCCGGCGGCCGAAAAAGAATTTCGAAATTACCTGAATTTCCTGGACGGTTTTCCGCTGCAATCCACCCTCACCGTGCCGGTTTCTGGAGAACTTGCCGATGGCACCGTTCCCCCGGCCTTGCTCATGACCGACCGCGATACCCGTGAGGTGGTGCGGCTGGATGTGAACATTGATGGGGCGAATCATGTGATCCGCGCCAAGGGGCGGCCCATTGAAGGCGGCCTGGGCGCGAGCTTTGAGCCGGGTCGGACGTACGTTTACGGCCTTGTGGGTTATGAAACCGGGGCCAGCGGTGCGCTGGGCGAGCCCGTCATCGCCGATCCGGCATTCTATTTTGTGCGTTCTGAGGCGTCGCTTCTGGATCATCCTAGCGCCGTTCCTGGCGAGGGACGTGCGCAGAAGAAGGAGGTCGCGGCGGCCCTCGACGAAATTCGTGTCGACTTCATCTCGCTCTTTGAAGTCATGGCATCACGCGGAATTCCCAAGAACCAAGTCGCGGTCGTCGGTGAATTTACCACCACAAATAGGCCCTCCGTTTGGTTTGACCCCGATGCATCGGAGGTTCCGATTCCCAATGATATTTTGCGAAATATCATCACTGGAAAAGTCGAGGTTCCTGAAGACGTCGAAGACGACGAGACCACTCAAAAGATTAAGGCCCAATATAATCGACACTCCGGATTCTCGACGTCAGGAGCGCTTGTTGCACGAACAACCGGCACCGTCGATCGCGCATCAGTGAGTGCCGAAACTGTTCGCCTTTTTGCGATGCAGGACGGGGCGGTCGTTGAAATCGTTGATGTAGAGCGCGGTGTGCTGGAGGACGGCCAGTCGATCTACATCAAACCGCGTCTGGCTCTTGAAGATGGGACCTTTCACGTCGCCATCATCTCGGGGGTCACCGTCGGAGGGGCGTTGGCTGAATCCCAGCCGCTGGCGGCGCTCTTGCGTTTAAGAGCCAATCTTGTGGAGGACGGCAAGGCTCAGGTGGGTGTTCTGGATGACGAATCGGCCGCCAAATTGGAGCCTGTACGTTCGCAGATGGCGCCGATGCTCGATGAACTCGAAAGCCGCGGTATTTTCCGGGAGTCGATCTCTGCCGCGATACCGTTCACGACCGTCTCTGCGGTCGATTATCTGAATGGGCTTCGAAACGAATTATACCAAAAGGACATCCCGGCCGAGGTCCGAAACACGATCGAAAAGACACCGATCGAACGCGGGCTTCCTATCATCATGCGTGATGTTCAGACGATCGTCAGTGGCGACATGACGATATTGGATCACCTGGATCCTGCCACGCAGGCGTTTCGAACCGATGGTGCAACCGTGCTCGGGTCCACGCCCTTTGTGTTGACGATTCCCGAGTCTGCGACCCCTGGTGTCCCCATTCCCGTCGTCCTTTTTGGACACGGTCTATTCACCAGCCGCGAGCTCGCCTACATGATTGCCAACCGTCTTGCACAGGCGGGCTACGCTGTATTTTCGATGGATTTTCCATTCCATGGAGAGCGCACGCCTTGTACGCAGGACCTGGACTGCAAGGATGGCGGCACCTGTGACGAGCTTGGGCATTGTATTTTGCCCGACGGCTCACGAGGCGAGTTGAATTCGGTGGCCGGTCCGTTCCCTAATGGGCCGGTTTGGCCGGCGGTTAGCGGCGCCAAATTTGTCGATATCGAAGATATCTCGTCGGCACCCGACCATTTTGCACAATCCGTGACCGATTTATGTCAGTCGTTGCGCGTGATTCGCAGCGTCGATTGGGCCGCGCTTTCGGGCGGTTATGTGCTGGACGACCAAGATGTCGTTTATCTGGGCATGAGTCTGGGCGGCATCATGGGGGCGATTCTGGCCGGCGTTGAACCTGATATTCAATCGTTTGCGCTCAACGTCGCTGGTGCGAATCTATTTCAACTGCTTGAGACCTCACGGTCGTTTGTCACGGCGTTGGAAACCGTTTTGGATGAACGAGGAATTCAAAAAAATACCGACGAGTATTTTCATTTTGAAAATGCTTTACGTTGGCTTTTGGACCCTGTTGATCCCCTTAACGTGATTCATCATGCGACGTTTACACCGCACGAATACGAAGACCCAGACGGCGTGATGCGGCCCTTTCCGCTTAAACGCGTGATCATTCAGATGGCTGAGGGTGACCTTGTGGTCCCCAATTCAGCCTCGCGTTCGCTTTCTGAGCGAGCCGACGTTCCGCTGCAGATTTACACGCCGCTGATCTCTAACCACGCGTTTTTATTCGATCCGACTTCTTTGGAAGGCGCTCGCGCACGTACCGCCGTCGTGGAGTTTTTTGATGCGCGGTAATTTATTTGTCCTGATTTTGATATCGCTTTGGGCAAGCGAAGTGTCAGCCGCTGGATTTGCTGTGGCCGAACAGGGCGCTGCCGCGCTGGGTCAAGGCAACGCTGTGACGGGTGTCCCCGAGGCCGCCGGTGCCGCCATATTCAACCCCGCTGCGCTTTTGGTGACT
>JBFFMO010000798.1:0-2849 GCA_041554035.1 Allomicrovenator sp.
GACGTCCCGGCTACACATTGGTTAAACGTGGTTTGAAGGTCGCTCGCAGCCGCGTGGCTGACGAAGAGACTGGCTAGTGCAAACGCCCCGAGGGCGGTGCCGCGAGGTGAGATGATAGATCGTCGCTTCATGAGTTTCCTGTCCGTAGTGTTAATCTTCTTCCTGCCATTTAACGCACGAAGGCATGCAAACCATTCCCTCGTTGCATTAACAACGTAGAAACCCTGTGTAGGATTTCAAAAAAATTCAGTCCGCTTCCACAAGTTCGTCGGCGTTCACCTCAGAAATTCTGCTTTCGGCCAGACTTCGCGCGTAGTTTCCAACTTCTGGATACCGTGAAACGAGTTCCTTAAAATCTGCGCGGCCAAGATGAAGGGCATGGCCTTCCTCAAGCATCGTGCAAGCCGCCGTGGCCGGAGTGTCTGCCACGAGACCGATTTCGCCCACCATATCGCCCGATCGAAGTGTGGCGAGTCGAGTCGATATTCCGTTTTCCGTGTTCACGACTTCGACCGTGCCGTCGAGCAACACAAAGAGGCCGGGTGTGGGCACGTCCTGTTCGATCAGTTTGTCTCCGGCCTTGAGGCGAATGCCGGTGAACATCTCCATGATTCGCACGCGTTCGACTTCTGAGAGGCCTTCAAACATGGGGTGGCGTCGTAGGACTCGCTCGGTCATCGCATGACGACGCAGGGTCGAAAGGCGATTTTCGAAGTCTCCGAACTCCTCACCCAGAATGCGGATGGACTCTGAGCTCAGCCGCAGGATTTCGGCCCCAGCACGGGCAAAGACGTCAACCTTTGAGGTTCTTCCAGAGTTGCCGAATCCATTGAGGCCCAGCAAGGAGCCGGCTTCAATGAACATCACCACTTCGTCACTACGCACGATCAGGTCGTCGGACACCGTCCACACCAGATCGTCGTTGCGGATGCCTTTTTCCAGGAGCCGCTGGGTGCGGTCAAAGACGTTGTACTCCAACAGATCGAGCACACGACGAAGCGCTTCCTGCGGAAGAAGGGTCAAAAGGGCAATCGATGGCAAGGACCCGGGCTGACTCATCAAGCCGTCCTTATCCAGCGATTTGGCCAGAGCCTCATCGAGCAAGACACTCTCATCTGACGTGCACGACGCGCCGGTCAAATCGAAGTCCCGAATCGGTTCAACGAATTGAACTCTCTCGATATCCCCCGACAGAAACGGGCTGCGAATATTGTAGAGCGTCGCGATATGATCGAGCACGACCGTGGTGTCGGGATTGAGCTTGAGCATCTGACGAGCCGCTGCAATCGCGCGCACCGGGTATCCGGCATTGGCAAAATGGCGGGTCACAAGCTGATAAAGCTCGACCGCCTCTCGTTTTCGTCCACGTTCGGCCAAAATCAGCGCGACTTTTTCACGTAGCGGGGAATTATCCTCGATGCGATCAAAATTGCTGAGGAGGATACGAAGTGCGAGTTCGTGATCTGTGGCCTCCAACGCGTCGTTGATGGCGGTCGTCAATTGCGAGAGCTTGCTGGGCTGCATGCCGGCTTCCGATGTACAGGGATGAAAATGCAGTCTAAGGGACCATGGATGAACTGCCAACGCGCAAAGTCATCAAAGCTGACTGGAATGTCAGCTTGACACAGTTTTTGCCGGACTTCTAAGATTCGCCAGCTTGAATAATCCTTTTTGCACTTAGTTTCGCGTCCAGCCACGTTGGCTTGATTTTACGCCCTGGGAGGCTCCCTATATGATCACGAACGACCAGATCGAGGCTTACTTGATCGAAACCGAACTTCCTTTTGAGCGCGTCAAGGACGGCTTTTGGCTCATTCACGACAATTCTGATGCGATCGACAATATCGTCGTGGTGCACACTCCACCCATGATCACGTTTCGTGTGAAGTTGATGGAAGTGCCCGAGTCGGCCAATCGCGAGGAATTGTTTGCGCGATTGCTGCAGTTGAACGCAACGAGCATGGTGGCAGGGGCATACGGGCTTGAAGAAGAAGCCGTTGTCATTGTCGACTCGCTGCAAAGTGAGAACATGGACTACAACGAATTTCAGTCGTCGATCGATGCCATCGCTTTTGCGGTGCGCGACCATTACACTGAGTTGACTGAACTCCTCACGAACTGAATCCGCTGTGATTTGATGGTCGTGTACGAAAAAAAGATTTCGCCCGCAGGGCTCACAGGAGACGATAACGATGGGAATTTTTGGCCGAATTGGCACGCTGCTCAAAGCCAACATTAACGACCTCGTCAGCAAGTCCGAGGACCCTGAGAAGATCCTCAATCAGCTCATCCTCGATATGAAGGAACAACTGATTGATGCGAAGAAACAGGTTGCTGTGGCCATCGCGGACGAGAAGCGACTTAAGAAGCAGCTCGATAACGAGATGCACATGGGGCGCGAGTGGGAGAAAAAGGCGATGATGGCCATCCGTGCAGGTCGTGACGACCTTGCAAAGGAAGCCCTCGCTCGAAAGGCCGAACACGACAAGCTCTCGTCGGAATTTCAGGCCCATTGGGAGGCGCAGAAGGCGGCAGCGGATAAACTCCGCGATTCCTTGCGTCAACTCAACGCCAAAATCGAAGAAGCAAAACGTCGCAAGAACCTACTCGTCGCGCGTCAGAAGCGAGCCGAAGCGCAGAAAACGATTCAAGAGACCATGTCTGGCTTGAACGACACTTCTGCTTTCGACACGTTTGACCGCATGTCCGAGAAGATCGAGCAGATGGAAGCGGAGGCCGAAGCGTCGGCAGATCTGGCCGAGAGCATGACAGGTGATGATTTGTCGTCGCAATTCGAGAATCTTGAGCAAGACCATGGTGCTGACGAAGCGCTGATGGCACTGAAGGCC
>JBFFMO010000799.1:0-2848 GCA_041554035.1 Allomicrovenator sp.
CCGCCACCAAGTCCTTTTGCCAGCGTGATGATGTCTGGCTCGACGCCATACCCCTGATACGCGAAAAGAGTGTCGGTTCGACCTACTCCGGTCTGAACCTCGTCGAAAATCAGCAAGGCGCCCACGGAGTCGCAAAGGTCTCGCAGTCCTTGGAGAAACTCAGGAGTCGCAGGCCGAACACCGCCTTCTCCCTGGATGGGCTCCACGATGATCGCCGCGGTGTCTTGGTCGACGAGCTTTCGGACGCTCTCAAGATCGTTGAAATCGGCGTAGAAAAACCCAGGAACCAGAGGTTCAAACCCCTTATGGTATTTGGGCTGTCCGGTCGCAGTGATCGCAGCCAGTGTGCGGCCATGAAAAGACGAGTTCATCGAGATGATATTGGTCTTTTTCGGCTTACCGACCACAGTACTTTGATAGCGCCGCGCCAGTTTCAATGCGGCCTCAACCGACTCCGCCCCTGAATTGCACAGAAAAACGCGGTCCGCGAACGAGAGCGAAGTCAGACGCTCCATCAGTCGAATCTGAACCTCGGTGTAAAACATATTCGAGACATGAAGCAGGGTCGCGGCCTGATGCTGGATCGCCTTCACCAGATCGGGATGCGCGTGCCCAAGGCAATTCACGGCGATTCCGGCGAGGAAATCGAGGTATTCATTTCCATCTCGGTCGAAGAGTGTGACCCCCTGCCCTCGCTCCATGATCGCGTTCGATGGCGCGTATGATGGCGTGTTGTGGGCATTTCCGAGATCAAATAATTCCTGCGTCGAAGTCATGGTCTGCTCGCTCGATGTCTAAAGGATGTAACGCGCAATATCGTCGTCTTTCAGAATATCGTCGAGACGGCTGTGAACGTATTTCGCGGTAATATGTACCACATGGCCGCCGCGTTCGGGCGCTTCGAAGGAAAGATCTTCAAAAACGCGTTCCATGACCGTATGAAGTCGACGGGCCCCGATATTCTCGACCGTGTCGTTCATATGGTTCGCGATATTGGCGATGGCATCAAGCCCGTCCCCTTCAAAAATCACGTCCACGCCCTCGGTCGCCATGAGTTCGGCGTACTGCCGCGTCAGCGCATTTGCCGGCTCCACGAGGACCCTTCGAAGCTCAGTTTCTCCCAGACGCTCCAATTCGACGCGAATCGGAAAACGCCCCTGCAGTTCCGGAATCAGGTCTGAGGGTTTGCTGACGTGGAAGGCGCCTGCGGCAATGAAGAGTATATGGTCGGTGCGAACCATCCCATGACGAGTGCTGACCGTGGAGCCTTCCACGATCGGAAGAAGGTCGCGCTGAACGCCTTCTCGCGACACATCAGGGCCTTCGGTTCGCCCACCTCCCGCCACTTTGTCGATCTCATCGATGAAGATGATTCCCATCTCTTGCGCGCGCTCGATGGCCACTTCGACAACCTTGTCGTTGTCGATGAAACGCCCCGCTTCTTCGCGCATGAGGGCTTGATATCCGTCTCGAACCCGCATTTTTTTCTTTTTGCGCCGACGGGGAAACATCGACTCGAAAATGGTTGCCATCTCGGGACTTGCGTCAGGTGACGGTGACCAGGGCTGCGAGGTCGTTTCGCTGAGCTCAAGCTCCACAAGTTCGTCGTCGTACTCACCGAGTCGCAGCCGTTGCACATGGGACTTGCCTCGCAAGTTCTCAGCATGAACGCTGCCGTCGTGACCCACCACGTAGGTTGCCCGCTCGTCGTCACTGCCATCCAACGCGCGTCGCTCCCCGTTGGAATGAAGGTTTAGAAGTTCGAGAATTCGCCGCTCCACGACCTCACGAATCCGCGGCTCAAGTTTGGCTTCAGCTTGTGCCTTCACCAAATCGATCGAGATCTCGACCAGATCACGGACCATGGATTCCACATCACGGCCGACGTAACCCACTTCGGTGAATTTCGACGCTTCAACTTTGACAAACGGAGCGCCTGCGAGTTTGGCGAGCCGGCGAGCAATTTCGGTCTTACCGACGCCGGTGGGCCCGATCATCAGGATATTCTTGGGCGCGATTTCATCGCGCAATTCGTCAGGAACTTGAGTCCGCCGCCATCGATTTCGCAACGCGATGGCCACGGCCCTTTTGGCCGCATTTTGTCCAATGATGTAGCCATCAAGATGCTCAACCACCGCGCGCGGGGTCAAAGGTATCTGCGGATTATCAAATGGCATCACGGCCTCTCGATTTCTTCAAAGGTAACAATATCGTTGGTAAAAACACACATCTCCGCCGCGATTGCCATCGCTTTTTCGGCGATCTTCCGCGCGTCGTAATCGGTATTTCGTAGCAGCGCACGGGCCGCCGCAAGCGCGAAGTCCCCTCCGCTGCCGATGGCAATCACGCCTTCTTCGGGCTCAATCACGTCGCCATTTCCCGAAATCAGGAAGGTTCGAGTCTCGTCGGCGGCGATGAGTACGGCCTCTAATTTTCGCAGTGTGCGGTCCGTTCGCCAGTCCTTGGCCAGCTCCACCGCGGCCCGCATCAAGTGACCATTATGTTTTTCCAGCTTGCCTTCCAACGCCTCAAAAAGGGTCATCGCATCGGCGGTGGACCCCGCAAAACCACAGATCACGCTACCGGCATGAATGCGCCTCACTTTTGTGGCGGACGATTTCAAAACGACTCGCTCTCCGAAAGTCACCTGTCCGTCGCCGGCCAAGACCACGTGTCGATCACGTCGTACGCTCAGTATCGTTGTCATGATTAAGGCTCCTCTTTCTTCTTTTTGGCCCGAGGATGGGTCTCATCGTAGACCTGCATCAAACGATCGACCGAAACATGAGTATAACGTTGTGTCGTGGAAAGGCTTGAATGTCCCATCATTTCTTGAATTCCGCGAAGG
>JBFFMO010000800.1:0-2842 GCA_041554035.1 Allomicrovenator sp.
CTGACCGCATTGATCGTGATCATCCTCGATGTTTTCCATCGGAATGAAACGACGCGTGACTACATGGCGTATGTCAGTGCCATCGGCATGGCTGCGTCGATTCTGTCGTGTTGGATGTTGTGGGGAGACTCGCTGTCGACCCCCGTATTTCACGGCATGTTGTATGCGGACAAATTCGGCCTCTTTTTCGCCGCTCTCTCATGCAGTGTGGGAATCTTGGCCGTGTTGATGAGCCCCAGATACCTGCAATCGCAAGGGATGGACCGCAGCGAATATTATATGCTGCTGCTCTTCGCAGTTCTGGGCATGATCTTCATGGCCAATGCCGCCGACCTTTTGACGATTTTCATCGCTCTTGAGGTGATGTCGATTCCAACGTATTGCGTGGCAGCTTTCCTTCGACGTGAGGCTCGTGGTGCCGAAGCCGGCCTGAAGTACTTCATTCTCGGAGCCTTCTCGACGACGTTCATGCTCTATGGCATCGCGCTCATCTACGGCCTCACAGGCAGCACAAACCTCGAAATGATCGCCACAGGCTTGTCGACGTTGGCCTCCGCTGAGACGGCCGGAGCCACCCATGGCATCGCGTTGATGGCAGTTCTCCTCGTGCTCTCCGGCCTTGGTTTCAAGCTTGCCGCGTTCCCATTCCATATGTGGGCTCCAGACGTCTACACTGGCTCTCCAACACCCGCCGTGGGCTTCATGGCGACCGGCGTGAAAGCAGCCGCGATTGCAGCCATCATCCGAGTCGGAGTGGTCGCGTTCTACGAACCTTCGATTCGTGGCGGATTTTTTGGTTACGGATGGATCGACCTCCTGCTCGTGATGGCGTTTGGCAGTGTGATCATCG
Source organism: Allomicrovenator sp. (assembly GCA_041554035.1). Lineage (GTDB taxonomy): Bacteria > Myxococcota_A > Bradymonadia > Bradymonadales > Bradymonadaceae > JBFFMO01. The sequence goes on from JBFFMO010000800.1 coordinate 851, forward strand.
GCAACCTTGTCGCCATCACACAAACCAACGTCAAACGTATGCTGGCGTACTCGTCGATCGCTCACGCTGGCTATATTTTGGTCGGAGTGGTCGCCGCGAACAGCCGCGAAGCCTTTTACCTCTACAACGATGCGGCGCTCTTCTACATCTTGTCCTACTCGTTCGGAACGCTCGGTGCTTTTGGCGCCCTGTCGTACTTCACGCGTAAGGCCGGTCAGGTCGAGACGTACGAACACCTCGGCGGTCTGGGCTTAAAATATCCCGTGATTGGCGCGGTGTTGACGGTGTCGATGCTTTCAAGTGCTGGAATTCCGCCCACCGCGGGCTTCCTTGCCAAACTCTACGTCTTCCGCGCAGCGGTCGATGTCGGCGTCCAAACCGGCGAAAACGTGTTCATCGCACTGGCCGTGGTCGCCATCATGACCAGTGTTGCCGGCGTCTACTACTACCTGAAGGTGCTGGTGTTTCTTTACATGAAGCCAGCCACCGAAGACGTGTACGCACTTGAGCACTCCGGCGCCAAATTTGCCCTCGTCTTAGCGGCGATCCTGTCGCTCTACCTGGGCATCTTCCCCAACCGCGCCATCAACGCAGCACGAGAGGCCGTCATCGACATGGTGGGCGCTCCTGCAGCAGTGCAGCCCGCGATTGCGAAAGGCAAGTCCATGCTTGCAGCCGCGAAGGCAAAAGAAGCTGACGCCAAGTCGGTTCCAGTGCCGATCCTCAACGACTGAACAAGTCGCTCCGCCTCCAATACCTTGCGCGGGCCCCCTGCCCGCTCTAAGTCCGCCACAAGCTTGTAATTGGTCCGCCGTGCCTGACATGGCGACTTGCGACCGGGTACGCAGACCTGCCTGCGACTTGTCCGCCAGGCTCCGGCCTCGCAGCGCGATTGATGCGCAGGCCCTATGGCCTGCCTGCGATTGGTGCGCAGGCCCTATGGCCTGCCTGCGATTGGTGCGCAGGCCCTATGGCCTGCCTGCGATTTGCGATGTGCGCCAGGCTACCTGGGATTGCAACTTAGGGTTGGAGGCGTAGGAGGCCATCCCGCCTGACATGGCGATTAAGTCCCCAAACCACTGTGATTGCGTGCATCCTAGCTGGCTCTAAGTGCACGGAGCTGTTCCATCACGTCTTTGCGCATCGCCGCCGCTGACGGGTACCGAGCCGAAGGATCCCGGGCCAACGCCCTGGTCAGAATTTCGATCGTTGGTTGGGACAGCCCAGCAGAGTGCAAGGCTCGTGGATCGAGAACCGGGAACTCACCCATTTCTCGTGGGTCCTGAAGCGTCACAGCGTGCCAGAGTGTCGCCCCCAAGGTGTAGACGTCAAAACGGGCGTCGATATAGGCCTCTCTGCCTCCTGAGGCCTCTGGCGCAGCGTAGCCCATCGTAATGCACCCAGCTGTGGGTTCGGTGGTTTTCTCACCAAGCTTTAGGGTCACCCCACCAAAATCGATCAGAGTGAAATAATCATCCCCCGAGACAATGATGTTGGCGGGCTTAAGGTCTTGATAGAGGAACACCGCTTTTTGGCCCCCGACATCGACCTCCCGATGCAGGCGAATAAAGATCGTCAGCACTTCGCGGGCAATCGAGAGCAAATGCAGCTCAAGACCGGCACGAAACTCTGGCTTAGTCATGCGGTCTTCAAGAATCTCACCCGGAATCAGCTCGAGCACCAGATAGGGCTCGGTGCCTAGAATCTCGTCCGGGATGACGACATCGCCAAATTTGCCCTCGTAGGATGCCTCAAGGGTCAAGCTTTTGTCGGTGAACCAGTTGTTCGCAGACGGCAGGTTATTTAACCCTTCGTTGCGAAAGCGAACCAACACCTTTCGCTCCCACTCCAGAATCTTTCGAGCCTTCTGAATATGAGCCAGCGCTTCATCAACAGTGTAGCGTAGATTGCGAGCCCTAGGGCCCGCATCATAGCGTGTGGTTTTGAGGAGAACGCGGTTATTCGCACACCGCGTGTCGCGCGCCAGGTACA
>JBFFMO010000801.1:0-2841 GCA_041554035.1 Allomicrovenator sp.
ACGCCGTCAGGCCGCGCGCCGTCAGACCCAGATGCCTTTCGCGGTGTAGGGCGAATGGTCGCCCGCAAAAAACTCGCCGTCGACATAACGGTGGGCTTTATCCATCGTGGCGATTCTTGCCATCTGGTCCTCGTTCAGCGTGACTTGAAGCGCATGGAGGTTGGACTTGATGCGCCCGGCGTTCGTTGATTTCGGAATCACGACTGTGCCTCGCTGAATCGCCCACGAAATCAGCACTTGTCCGGGTTCAGCATCCAATTCCGCCGCAATCGCTGTGATGATTGGGTCTTCCAGGAGCGATGGCTCGCCCGGAATTCTTGCACCCGATCCAAGCGGTGAATACGCGGTCAAGACCACGCCGTTGGCGTTGCAGTACGAAAGTAATTCGTTTTGCTGCAGGTGGGGATGCGCCTCGACCTGATTGACCTCGGGAAGCTCACCGACCTTGCCCAGCGCCGCGATGCGCTGCGGGCCCATGTTTGAAACACCGACGTGTTTGGCGAGCCCGAGGCTCTTGGTCTCGAGCATGCCTTCCCAGGTCTCTGCGAGCGGAGCTTCTTCCAAGGTCATGAATTCTTGGCGGGCTTTGGGGAAGACGATCCCGGGTTTGAACGCCACCGGCCAATGAATCAAATAAAGGTCCAGATAATCGAGTCGAAGATCGCGCAGGGTTTTTTCGAGCGCGGGCCGGACGTCTGCTTTCAAATGGGCGTCGTTCCAGAGCTTGGAGGTGACCCAGAGGTCTTCGCGTTTGATCGCACCAGCCTTCAGCGCATCTTCAATCGCGCGGCCAATTTCTTCTTCGTTTTGGTAAATGGCCGCGCAATCGAGGTGTCTGTACCCGGCGTCCAACGCGACCCGAATCGCGTCGTAAACTTCACCGGGTTTGGACTTCCAGGTGCCAAGGCCAAAGGCCGGGAATTCAGTATTATCACGAAGTTTTAGTTTGGGTTGCGTCATGGCCTGCCTTGGAAATTGGTCTCGAAAATTGAGCGGAACTAAGATGCCCGCAGGTCGAGGATGATTCAAAAATGAAAAGAGCCCGCAGGCGAGTGCCGGCGGGCTGAATGTTAGGAGGTCGGGCAGGAGAGCCTGCATTTATGCGCCGAATCAGGCCTGTGCGTTCGCGCAGGCGATGCAGCGTGAAGCAAAGGGGATGGCCTTCAGTCGTGCGGGAGCGATAGGCTCTTCGCAATCGACACAGATGCCATAGGTGCCTTTCTTGATGGCAGCCAGGGCAGTCTCGATTTGGGCGAGTGTTTCCATATGGTTCTCGTCCAGTCCCTCGATGACTTCCTCGTTGGCGAGCTCTTGGGCTTGCTCTTCGGAGTCAGCATTCAGGGCAGGGCGGGCGCCAGCCAGCTTTTGAAGATTCATCTTATCGAGACGGCCTTCGAGGCGGGCTTTCATGGCGGTCAATTCATCGCGAATTTCTTCGTGCATTAGTTTTCTCCCGCGACGCCAGCTTGGTAGGTCTCATAAATGATGACGTCACAATCCAAGTCACCGAGGTGGTTTTCGATCAGTGGCATCACATCGTCCCAAGACAGCCGGCCCACGCCAGTAGCGAGTTTAGGTAGCGCGATGGATTTGATATTATCGGCTTCGATGGACTTCTTGAGTTCCCGAAGGGCGTGATTTACGTTTTCAAGCGAGGCCGGGCCAGGATGCGCTCCGGTGCCTTCGGATTGCGTAAAAAGGTTATAAAACCGAGCGCCCTCAGTTCCGCCCCAGAACCATAGACTTCCCGATTTGGGGTGATGGACGTGGATATAGTGACGGAAATCTTTGTAGAGAGCCGGCCAACGTTCACGCAACGAAAGCGCGAGGCCTTGGTCGAAATGGTCGTTTGGCGCGACGCCATGTGCGACGGCTTCTGCGTTGCTGAGTAGAATATCACCTTCGACTTTGCGAATCATACGTATCTCCAATTGAGGTTAAGACACCGACCTTTGTTACAAGGACCGTGCCGAAACCTCGGAACGTTATTTTTCGCGGGTTTACCAAATGACGCCTAATTTTCGCGGCGCACGATTTTCGCACAAGGGTGGGGTGCGAAAAATTTACATTCGGACCGCGGCCGTGATGCAGTGCAACTTGAACTGACGGGCTTCGTTGAGGCCAAGATCGATGCAATTCAGCATCGTTTCGTTCCGGGTCAAGACCACGCCTGTGATTTTGATGTCCCGCGTCGAGGTCTTTCTTGGGGTGCTGTAGGTGATGCGAATGGCCGCTTCGTCGTACCAGGCCGATTCGATCACGGTGCGTACGTCTTCTGCCGCGGCCAGGGCTGGGACGGCCGCCCACGTCAGGCCGGCTCGGACTCGATCCAACTCTGTTTGAGCCGCCCTGGGCAAGGCAGATCGGACCTTATCGGCGGCGCTCATCAGCGTGTCAGAAAAGGGCATCCAGCGCAGACGAACCAGCATTTCGGATACGGTGATGAGCAGGGTGGCCTCTTGTACCGTGAAATTGACGGGCGGCATTGAATAGTGGCGTGTCAACGCGACTCCTCCACCTCGTCCTTGCTCGGTTTGCAAAGGAAGATTGGCGAACTTGAGCGCATCGATATCGCGATAAATCGTGCGAACGGAGACCCCAAATCGGTCGGCAATCTGTTCGGCTGTGGTCCCTGTGCGCCGACCGCGTAGAAACTCGGCGATGGCAAAAAGCCGTTCGGTGCGTTTCATTTTGGCCTCCACCAAAGTGAACCTGACATAAAGATGACACTACGCTTCGATGGTACGGAATTCCAAGTGCCAACGATGCTCTTTGACCCGCGTGTTGACCTTGGTTAGGTTGCCCCTTTTCTAGGGAAATATTTTGATTCGAATACCTGCC
>JBFFMO010000802.1:0-2840 GCA_041554035.1 Allomicrovenator sp.
CTGATCACCGGACGAAGATTTATTGGCTGGCTTTAAGACCACACAACGCCCCGAAAGTCCATAGAATCCACTCGTCGTGTATCGGTTGATCACCGAGGTGTGCTAGTCTGAATACAGAAAAAATTCTTGTCCAACGAAGGCGAGCGTGGAAGTCTGTCTGCAGGCGAGCCCCCTTTGCCGTCAGTGAGCTGAAGTGGTCGACAAATCCGGAAATCTTGCTTGGACCACTTTCGGTCGTTACGCCCTCCTCGAGAAGATCGGAGCGGGCGGTATGGCCGAGATCTACCGTGCCAAAACATTTGGTGCTGCGGGCTTTGAAAAAGAGTTCGCCGTCAAAATGATTCTGCCCGCTCTTGCCGACGACAAAGAGTTCGTGGGCATGTTCATCAACGAAGCCAAGATCGCCGTATCGCTGTATCACGCCAATATCGTTCAGGTTTTCGACCTCGGCGAAATGGATGCGCAGTATTATATCGCGATGGAATTTGTGCACGGAAAGGACCTTATAGACGTCCTTGCCCGCTGCGCGCAGCTCGACCTCAAGATTCCGTTCAACCTTGTTTTGCACATCGCGATGGAGTTCTTGAAGGGCCTGGACTTCGCCCATCGCGCCAAGAATTCTTATGGCGAAGAGCTCAACATCATTCATCGTGATGTGAGCCCATCCAACGTCTTGATGTCGTATTCTGGTGACGTGAAGATCGGTGACTTCGGCGTGGCCAAGGCCGCCATTCAGCGCAACATGACTGAATCGGGCACCCTCAAGGGCAAAGTCGGATACATGTCTCCCGAACAGGTGATCGGCGAGGACATTGATTCGCGAAGCGACATCTTCTCTGCCGGAATCGTGTTTTTTGAAGCGATCTCGATGCAGCGGCTTTTTGTCGGCAACTCCGACCTCGATGTGATGCTGAGAGTCCGCGATGCTGATATCGACGATGCGCTTCAGAAAGCGGGGCCGCTGCCCCAGCAGCTGATCGAGATCATTCGCAAATCGATGGCAAAACACCGCGAAGAGCGATTTCAGACGGCCGGCGAGTTCTATCAGGCGATCATGGACTTCTGTTATCAACACAGAATCAAGGTCAACGGATCGGAACTGTCGAATTTCATGCGGCGTTTGTTCGCGGCAGAGATCGAGCGCGAAAAGACGCGTCGAATTTCGGAAGAACGCGACGGCGGAAAACACCGTGCCGCGGTGCTGGCAAGCGAACGCCACCGAATCGAGACGCCACCTCCGATGGAAGCCATTTCGGTTCCGCAGCGCCCCCCGCAACCGCAACCTGCCCCCAAAAATATCGTTCCGGCAGATTCGTTCGACTCCGATGATATCGACGAATTCGTGGAACGCGTTCAAGCCGCGACCAAATATCGGTATCGAGACGAGGCAGGCCTTGTTTTTGGTCCGATGGGCGAAAAGACTCTGGTTCGCATCATCACCGACCGTCCGCCCGAGAGCGCGGATCGAATCTCGGCGGATGGCGGCACCTGGCAGAATCCGGACGAGTTTGCGTTCTTGGCGGAATACCTCAAGAGACCCTCAGGTAGCGCAGCGAAGTCCGTGCCGGTCGGCGCTGCGGTCTACAAACAGTCGGTCAAACATCCCAAGACTCTTGGCGACGAAGACACACAACTTGCTTCAGGCGTGCGCGAACTCGGTGACACGTCGAGTCCCATGATTGAGCCTCACGCGCCCGACGCTGTGATGCCGACAGGACAAGAGGGCAAAGAGATCATCCGAAAGATGCGTGGCCAGTACAGCAGCTACGACGGTGAACTCAAGAAAGCTCCCTTTGCCCGATTATTGGCGCGACTTCATCGAGGCAAGGCCACGGGCCGCATTTGCGTTCATCGCGATGATATCGAGAAATCGATTTACCTCGACCACGGCGAGCCCATTCTCGTGGATTCGAACCGCGAAGAAGAACTGCTCGGATATTTCCTGATCTCACGCAAGATCATCACGCAAGCCCAACTCGAAGAGGGCCTGACTCGGCTCAACGAATGGGGTGGACGTCTGGGTGATGCCTTGGTCGCCATCGGTGCCATTCCGGCTCACGAGGTGTTCAGGCATCTCTCGGAGCAGATGCGCGAGAAATTGCTGGACGTGTTCACGTGGGATGTCGGCGAGTACGGCTATTTTGAGAACCAGCAACCCGAAACCCACGGATACCCGCTCGGGATCGATGCCTACAGCACGATCGTTGAGGGGTGCATGCAACGGGTCTCGATCGAACGCATTCGGGAAAGCTCGAACGCGTATCGCTACCTGCCCGTGCGGATTCACGATAATCCGGTCGACCTGGATCGTCTGAAACTGCCGACCAAAGCGTTGCGGGTCATCAATCTTTACGAGTCGGGCGACGCCTTGGATCGCTTGCTCTCGAAGATGCCCCATGAAGAGTCCGACTTCGTGCAGCGCGTATTCTACCTGCTCATTCAGGTCGAGTACTTCACGCTAGATGGCGATGCCATTCCTGACCTTCCTGGGTGATCCAGACCATCTGTGGCATATTCGCCTCAGTCGATTGACCCCGATCCTTCCCTACTATTTCGCTGACCTTCCAGACACTTCGGGAGCGTTGTGCTCGATCAAGCACAGGGTGTGCGGGGATCAGGCCAAATTCCCTACATGTAGGCAAAGGTGGCACAGAAGTTGAAGTAACTCATCGTGGACGTTGATCAGGAGACACGCGATGCAGACACATTATCTCATTTTGCCTTTGGCCCTTTTACTTGCAATGGGATGCGGACCTTCGGATTCTACCGGAGACGGTCTCCTTCCCAACGGCGATCCCCTTCCGGACGGACTCGTCCAGACAGCTGACGGCTATCAGGAC
>JBFFMO010000803.1:0-2835 GCA_041554035.1 Allomicrovenator sp.
CATCATGTCGCTGGCCTAGTTCCACCAAAAGATCAAAAAGCGCATCGATGATGCCCGCTTTTTTCTCCCATTGACCTCCATAACCTGTGCCCACCGCCGGGACCCCCAAACGCGGCCGCGAACGCTTCGAATTGGTCTTGGCCCACACGGAAGCTTCTTCGACAAATTGGGAGACGGCTTCAAGGTACCAGGCCACCTCGTATTTTGAGCCTCCACCAACGTTGGTAAGCCACGGCATGGAGCGACCAGGCCAATCATTATGGCGCACGGTGCGCCGCCGGCCGCTTGTCCACTCGTCGAATAAAGCGACGGGCAAAACATACGTATCGGTATTTCGTTGCGCCAAACCAGCTTGGTATTTTTCCGGAATCCAAGACGACAGCACATGGAAACCAGCATCGCAGGGCAGAAGCCACGCGTCGGTTTTTAGACGAGGAAGATCGGCCTGCACGATAAAGACGTGAGGACGATTATGCGCATTTGGCATAGAAAAGAACCCTGATGAAGGCGCATGAATCTTAGGCGTCGAAGGTAGCTCGTCACGATGACGCCTTCAAGATGGATAACCCAGCCAACGGACACCTGACGACCATGCATGCCGCGCTTTCTACAAAAAATAAGGGCCTGATATTTGGCTTACTTGGAGTGGCGGGGTTCAGTCTAACCTTGCCCATGACCCGGTTGGCGGTCGTTAATTTGGACGCGTCTCAGGTCATCATCTGGCGTGGATTTCTGGCAAGTGTTTTGGCGATCTTAGTGTTGATTATCCGGCGTCCGCCGATCCCACCGCGCTCGGTTTGGAAAGCCATTTTCCTGGCAGGATTTGGGACTCTATTTGGATTTTCAACCTTCATGACACTGGGCATGACCACCGTATCCGCGTCCCATGGCGCGGTTGTGATCGGCCTGCTTCCCCTCGCCACCGCGATCTTCGCGGTCTTGATTGGCCGTGAAAAACCTTCGCTTGGCTTCTGGGTCATGAGCGCCATCGGCACGATCATCACGTTGACCTTTGTTTTAAGGCAAGCCGAGGGTGGCATGGCGATCGGCCATATATTCCTGCTTTTGGCCGTGGTCTTCGCGTCGATGGGGTACTCCTTTGGCGCACAGGCATCCAAGGTCATCGGCGGCTGGCAGACCACATGTTGGAGCCTCGCCATCGCGATGCCATTTTTGTTGGTGGCCTTAGCCTGCGTGCCCGTGATCACTCCCGCTGCGGGTGCGGTGTCCCTAGGCGCGCTTTTTTACCTGGCATTTGTGTCCCAATTTGCCGCGTTTTTTGCCTGGTACCGTGGGCTCGCCATGGCCGGCGTCGCAAGGGTTTCGCAGGTTCAATTGCTGCAATTATTCATGACCGTGACGGGTGCATTTTTTATTCTGAACGAAAAGTTCGACCCTGAGGTCATTCTATTTGGATCGCTTGTGGTGGCCTTCGTTTGGATGGGAACCAAAATGCGGATCGAAAGCCCTCAGGTTTGACAGGTGCGAGGCTCCGCCCGCTGGGTTATCTTCTGCCCTGAAAGGCGGGGCTAATCCGCAACAGTGAATCGAGAATCTTATGACCGAAAAAACACCACCGACCATTTGGGTCGACTCCGACGCCCTGCCCCGGGTCATCCTGGAAGTCCTGATACGAGCTTCGTCAAAACGCGAAGTCACGACTATTTTTGTCGCGAACCGCTGGATGGAAGAACCAAAATCCAAATTCGCTTCAAATGTGGTGGTTCCGCATGGACCCGACGCCGCCGATGACCATATCGCTGAAAACTGCGTCGCAGGTGACCTTTGCATCACTGCCGATATTCCGCTGGCTGCACGTGTTGTTGAAGTCGGTGGAGACGTCGTGACACCTCGAGGACGTCCACTGGACAAAGACAACGTGACCGAGGCTTTGAGCTTGCGGGATTTCCATGATGAATTACGGCAGTCCGGCATTCAGACAGGTGGGCCATCGGCGTACGACGACAAAGCAAAACAACAATTTTCCAATGCTTTGGATCGCTGGATTACCAGGCGGCTGGCCTGAACAAAATGCTGGGCGAAGAATCGCAATGCAGGGGCGCAGGATCGCAATAAACCTCGGCTTCCGAAATCAAGCCAGGAGTCAAAGTTCATCAATACTCCAGTCAACCTTCCATTTCGACTCCGCAAAAAATGCTTCCAACTCGACTTCATTTTCAACCCAATAATCAAACACTTGGTTTTTGATTTCAGGATCTTGCAATAAAATCAGAAAATTATCACCTGTGGGTTCAACCTGCACATGATTGCCTTGCTCAGCTCCTTCCAAAATCAAACCCCATATTCCTATTTTGATTTCTGATTTCAGCATCAATGCTCCACGTGTATTCGGAGATTCAATCAATCAATGAAACGTGAGTATTTACAACAGGTCTTTTGGTAGGAGTCGCAGATGATTCCAGATCAACGTGAGAGGCGTGTTGCTTACGATCTCCTGCGATTGAGGTTGGATCCATCCGGAACTGCCTGAGCTGCACTGCGAAACACGCCTTTCCGATTTCTTTGTGTCCGTCGGCACGAAATCGGATACCGGCCATAGCCCGCGAATAATCGTAGGGCGGGCAGGATGCCCGCGTACCCATCACAATGTGGGCAGGATGCCCGCGTACCAAATCACATTGCGGGCAGGATGCCCGCGAACCAATCGAAATACGGCCATAGCCTGCGAACCAGTCGCAATGCAGGTCATAGGGCCTGCGGACCAAGCGCAATGCAGGCCATAGGGCCTGCGGACCAAGCGCAATGCAGGCCATAGGGCCTGCGCACCAAGCACAACGCCTGAAACCTGAAACCTGAAACCTGAAACCTGAAACC
>JBFFMO010000804.1:0-2834 GCA_041554035.1 Allomicrovenator sp.
CGCTCCAAACGATGCGGAAGTCGCTCTGGACGACACCCAAGAGCAAAACGCTCCAGCGGCGTCGGTACCCAACGAAGAAACGCTAGACTTCCCAAGACCTGACCTGCCCGAATCAGATTCGGAAGCAAGTGCAGACGATTCGGAAGCAAGTGCAGACGATTCGGCCCCCGTCGAAGCGCCGACTGAAAACGGTGAAAGTGACGTTCAGGCCGACGAAGCGATTGGGGACAAAGGCGATTCACAAGACAATTCGGCGGACGACGAAAACGAAGACCTCGAAAGTGACGTCTCGGACGACGATATCGTTGAGCAACGAGAACCCGAAAATCGATCGGCCAGAATCACCGAAGAAATCGATGTCTCGGAGTTGCACATCATTTCTCCGCCCGAGCGCGCCGACCGCGACACGACGGTTGAGATGGAGCGAGAGGCCATCCTCGCGGGGGCACTTCCTCGGCTTGATACGCCAGAAGTCCTTGCGGCGGGCCGAGTCTTCCTGAATCTACTCATCGACAATGATCGTCTGCCCACAGACCTTCAACTCAGCGTCAGCGAAACCACGCTCGCTCGGGATCTCCTGCTCGGCTACTTTGTTGGCAGCGATGATTTCACGGGCAAAGCGAAACGACTGCTGACCACGGTCGAAAAGAAATTCTCGGACGGGCTCTTCTCGCAAGCACGCCTGCTCTTGCAGCTCTTTCACACCGACGAATCGACACGCATCACCAACGATCGAAATCTGTTCTACGAGGACATGATCCTTCGTTTGGGCATCCGACGTCGTCATAAGATCACCGAAGAAGAATTGGCTCAGCTCCGCGAGCGCTTCAAAGCGTCATCCACCGATAAGGGGATGCGCGAACTCTTCTCGTGGCTCGATTCAGCCCTTCTTGTGAAGATGTATCTGCTCGGTCGTTCGCCTCAGGCTCACTCGGTTTGGAGCGAAAGCATTGAAATGTGTTCCAAGCCAAAAGCGAAAGAACACTTCTTGGAGTTGATCCCGGCGGTTCGATGGCGCCCCGCCGATCGAGCCGAACTGCCCGTCGCCGAGCAAATTCGACATCACGTCACCAAAAAGTCAGCACGCGTTTTTGTCATCGCACAGATTCGCACCTGCTACTTCGTGCTTCGCGCCGTGGGCGACACAGGGCTTGAGGGCTATCTGGATTCGTTCTTCGATTGGACTGAACGTGAGTTCGGCCTGAACGGGACTCGGCTGATGCCGATCCTCTACAACCGTTCCATGATGGAAGCGGATTCGATGACTCAGATCCTTGAGGAAGTCTACGACACCCACTTCGCGCCACAGATCGACGAGAAGTTCGCGACATTCGACACAGCCGCGATCGACAAAGCGTTTGCGAAAGCCATCAAACTCGTCGAAACCTACGATTTTGGTGAAGTCGCCCCGGGATATTATGACCTGGGCGGATTCGTTTTTGATGAGCTCTTCAAGATGACTTATCCATCCCGCGAGTTCGCGGCGAAAGTCCACCGCATCACCTGAAAATGGCTAGGGCTTCTGGAATTCCAGTCGCCACATCAAGAGCCCATCGGGATCAAAAACCAATTGATACGCCGTAGTTGCGCCGCCGATCTTCGCCCAAAAGAGCAAGACCTGCTGTCCATTCTTGCCTTCGACCAGACGTGGGTTCTTGTCTGCCTCGCCCAGAATCTTGGCGCCTGGACGATGGTAACGAACAAAGAGCTCCATGCACTTTGTCGCGTCTGCTGGCGACAATGACGACACCATGTATTTAAGCAGCCGTGAAAAATGCTGCCGAGTTCCGAGCAAAAGGAACTCTCCCGTATCGCGAATGAACGCCGCGGCAACATGAGTCTTCGAAAGCATCGCGGCTCCCCTTGGGCCTGTTGCGACCGCGGGCACCCATCGCCGGTCAATGCCGTAAATGATGGCCGCGGTTGCGATCTCTTTCACGTCGATGTCGTCGGCGATGTCCACCTGACCTGAGAGCGCCACGCGCGGAAAATAATTCATCCAGATTTCGGCCAGGCGCAGGCGCAGAGGGGATTCCGTCAATCCCCCCGTGGTATCAAAGCGTGCGTTTACGGCGGCCGAAAGTCCCGAACTCGCAAGCAACCGCCTCACGGGATAATCGAGATACGCGTCGTCCTTATCGGCCGATGAGAGCCACTCTTGCGCAGCTCTGAACGGATGCATACGAGCGTCGCCAAGGACGACCACGGACTCGGAGGCCTCACGCTGAAACTCCCAAACCGCAGGTGTGAGTCGTGTCGCCACCGCGCCCAGGAATGAACCGAGTGCAAGAGTCGGCAGATCGACTTTCGCCTCTTCCAAATTATAGGCGTTTGAGAGTGCCGGAAGCCGATCCAGGACTCCGTCCAGACAACGCATTTCGATCTGGGCCAGTCCATTCAAATTCATTTCTGGCGGACGTGCAGCGCCGCCTGACACAGCCGAGGACAACAACTCAACGCCGCGCGAGATCAAGATCTGCGCAGCGACGCTGCCCTTGGTCATCTGCATGTCGGAACGTTTGAGGATATCCAACGAGTAGTTCAACAATTGCGGCCTGATCGATTCGATCGGGTCGAGCCCCTCCAAGTCCGACGGCCAAGCCGGCAGCCCGATGGGACCGATGGACCCCTGCAGGTTTTCGTTCTGAAGCCGGTCTTCTTTCATCAGCTTCAGCAATGGTCTACCGCCAGACGCGGTCGGCTCAATCGAGGAACGTCCGCGCATTCCATACTCAGAAAGCGACTCCGGGGCCTCTCGGATCGCGGGCCCCGAAGGACCTGTCGACCGAGCCGATTGGGGCTCAATGGACTCACGCCCTTGCATTCCATATTGC
>JBFFMO010000805.1:0-2833 GCA_041554035.1 Allomicrovenator sp.
GTCTCCACCGGCAAAACGATCCAGCCAAATCGGAATCCCCAGAGCGCTCAGCGCCTGAATATGCTCGTTGAGAGCCTCGTTTGGCTGCAGAAAGATGTCTGCTCGAAACTGCAATGCGATCGCAGGGTTCTGCCCCGAGACCTTAGCGAATGCCCCCGAGGTCACGAGTCCACACGAGAGGTTCAGAAACGTCCGCTCTTTGTCAGGGAAGGAGTCCCTCACGCGCGGGTCCTCGGCGGCAAGAGCCTCGATCATCCAGAATGCCAGGTCCTCTGTCATTCCAGATTTTTCGGCCAAAGCTGCGACTTTTTGCGCGTCCTGCAAGCCGTCGATCGGATGGTTCCAGCCAAGGTGGGCCTCGACCGCAACGACCTTCTGAGTCGCAAGGTCGACAATCGGTTCGTAGGACAGAAAGAGTTCGTGTTTGGAGATGGCGAGGGCGAGTTCGTTGTGTTTATGGACTCGTCGGACCGACAACACACGCATGCTCGAATCGTAATGCCTCCAAGGATTGCCAGTGTTGGTCTTGGCGGCAAGCATCGCAAGTTCAGCCGAACGCAACGTCTCGCCCACCGACATGCCGATGCGTGGAGACGAAATCCCGATCCTGATCGACACCGCGACTTCCTCGCCGGCAAGCACGATCGGGGCGTCCATGCTCAAAATGATGTCGTCAGCAAATCGGTCAGCCGTCGTTCGATCCAAGACCCCACGTATCATGACCACAAATTCATCGTTACCCAGACGAGCGACAAAAGCGCTTGAGTTCAGTGCACTTTGAATGCGTTGACCGACCAAAGCCAATGCCTCATCCCCACCCTCGTATCCGTACTCGTGATTGATGCTCCTGAAGTCGTTGATGTTAATAAGCAACACGATCGCCGGCACTCCGACCTCAAGCGTGCCCTTCAGAACGTCCATCAACGCGGAGCGGCTAGGCAGTCCAGTCACGCCGTCTCGATATTTCGTGTCTTCGATCTGGCTTCTGAGCGACCTGGTCTCGGTGATGTCTTTTTCGGTGATCACCGCGTAACGACGACCTTCGTGAAAAAAGGCCGCCATCGACACATCAACCCAGCGACCGTCACCACACGACATCTCATGCTCAAAATACGAACGCGAACCTGCGATCAGGGTATCGAGGCCGTCCAAAATGACACGGCCCTCGGCCTCCTGGGCCAGGCTCGCCTTCCACGACCCGACATTGACGTCGAGACCATGTTTGGCAAGCCATTCGTCATTGGACAAAATGCTTTGGAGGTCAGCGTCGACCACGACGACTGCGTCCATCAGCGCATCGATTGTCGCCGCCAAGAACGCCCAAGCTTCTCGCTGTTTACGCCGGTCGTTGGTCTGGTGGTTAAGAAACGAAATGAGCTCGGAGAGCACTTCGAATGAAAGGTTCGTCTTATCGAGACTTTTCCACGCTTCGGTGAGTTCATCGCCGATAGGGCCTTCGGTCATGACGATGATGGGCAGGTACGGATAACGGGCCGAGATCTCGGCCTGCAGATTCTGGCCGTCGTTGCCCGTAAGGCGCCGGTCCACGAGCAGCACATCGACTTCGCGCGCCTTCATGAGCCGACGCGCAGTCCGCAGAGTCTTCACGCAATGCAGCTCAAATCGAAAGAGATTCTGGGCGAGAATATCTTCGACAAGAAAATGCGTGTCCACGTCGTCGTCAACGAGAAGTACTCGGATTGGTTTGGATTCAGGCAAGAAGCCCCCACGGCTACACGTTCATACTGAGTGTATTCCGAATCGCCGTGGGTCACCACGCAGATCTTGCATTAATCTGGGAGGAAAAATGAAGGCTTCTAAGGCGTTGCCTGTATCCCACCAGCTCAGAAAGGATGATTCAATCTGAGGGCCTCGATGCCCGGAAGCGCCTTGCCCTCGATCAATTCCAGCGCCGCGCCGCCGCCCGTAGACACGTGATCCACCGAAGAGGTGATTCCAGCCTGTTCTGCTGCGGCTGCTGAATCGCCACCTCCCACCACCGTGAAGGCACTTGTGGTGGCCATGGCCTGAGCCACTCCGAGTGTTCCACGCTCGAAAAGTGGGTTCTCGAACACACCCATGGGGCCGTTCCAGAATACAGTGCCTGCGGTCTCGATCACGCCCCGATACAGATCGAGAGTACGTGGCCCGATATCGAGTCCCATCATCCCGGCCGATATCGTTCCCGAAGCGGTCGTCGACACTTCGGACGGCTTGTCCGCGTCGAATCGCGCAGCGGTGATATGATCCACGGGCAACAAGATACGTTTCCCGAGTTTCACGGCCCGCTCAAGGATTTGTTTTGCGGTGTCGATATGATCGACCTCCACCCTGGAGGCTCCCACGTCTATGCCCTGCGCCGCCAAGAACGTGTACGCCATCGCACCGCCGATCAGCACTTCATCCACTCGATCCACGAGCGAAGTCAGCACGCCAATCTTGTCGGAGACTTTGGCACCGCCCATCACGGCAACAAAAGGTCGAGCAGGTTTGGTCATCAACACGCCGAGCGCTTCGATTTCCTTTTTGATCAGGAATCCCGCGCCCTTTTTGCCCCGGCGGAAATGTTCGACCATCTGGTAAACCGAGGCATGTTTGCGGTGGACCGCGCCAAAAGCGTCGTCCACATAAACCTCGGCCAACGAAGCCAAATATTTCGCGAACTCGGGATCACCCTTTTCTTCGCCCGGATTAAAACGAAGATTTTCGAGCATGACGATCTGACCGGGTTTCATCCCATCGACCAAGGTCTTGACGACGCGATCGGTCGGATCTTCGGGCAAAACGACCTCAAGACTCAGCAATTCAGCGAGTCGAGCAGCGACAGGCTCCA
>JBFFMO010000806.1:0-2830 GCA_041554035.1 Allomicrovenator sp.
CGGGAATGGAATGGTCATCTGGAGAAAAGAGCGCGTCCACCAGAGGATCGAGGCCGAGTCGCCGTAAACGGTACGACGAGTAGAAACCCTTTGATTCGGTAAAAATCGCTATTTTACAGCCTTGGTTTTTGATCTCTTGTAGGACGGGCACGATATCGGGATAGGTAGACAGGTGGGCGCGTCGGGCCTCTCGGAAGACCTGAATTGCGGAGTCGTATTTTTGCAGCAGGGTCGAGTCACCCAGAGCCGTTGCGAGGCACGGAAGCTCCTGCAATAAAAACGCATACTCCGAAGTCCCATGGCGTCGGTGAACATCCCGAATCTCTTCGATCAAGACCTCACGCGGCACTCCGCTTATCGTCAACAGTTCGTCCAAAAATGGCGAAAACGAGTGATACCAGGTGTGAAACCAGTCAAAGAGCGTGTTGTCGAAATCAAGGATAAGCAGCGAGATTCGTGCAGACATGCGGACCTACGGGGTGCCGGTATAAGTCAGTTTCCGTTGAAGATAGGTGCGCGAAAGAGGGGAGAGCGAGGTCTCAAGCGATAATAGCTTGGCGACCTCAATCAGGCTCATCTGCTCACGTTCAACCGCTTCATCGAGTTCACCAAGCAACGACAACGTGTCGCCGCCGGCTTGCATCAGGTTCAGCCCGGGCAGGTCGGTATGGAGGGAGTTCGTCCGCGAGCCCACAAAACTCACATCGGGTCGATTTCCAAAAAATCCTTCCGGCGGAAGGCCGTTGGGCATCAGTCCCATCGCATGACCCATCTCGTGAGCTATGACTGGCGCCAGGGCCAGCGCGATGTAACGGGCAACCTCTTTCAGCTCCCGATGACGCTCCGCGGCTTCTGGGCGTGTCCTATCGTAGGGGTCAAACCCATCCGCAAAAACCGTGGCGTCTTCGACGTGGGTTCCGACCGGGAAGCCTTTCTCGAAATGAATGGCCTTGAATGCGTCGGCGATGCCGTAGGTTGAGGTCAAAGCGGTCAGGACTCCGGCACTTGCCACGCCGTATTCCAAAACGCTGTCATTGATGCGTTCCTCGTTGAATTCCGCATAACGCGAATAACCCAGATACCCTTCAAAAGTCCCACCAAGGCGCATCATCGAAAAATCACCGGTGGGGGTAAAATCGGCAGGTACGGGCGCCCCGGCGTCGTTGCTCCACACCAATTTTAATTCGATTTCGTCGTGCGCAACGCCATCCGGTCCGATCCCAAAAATTCGATAAATTTCCGTCGAGATTGCGGACCTGATCCAATTCATGAATTTCAGGTTGATCGTGTCATCTGGGCCTTGGGCCCCCATCGCGGTTAATTCTTCCAGAAAATCAGCGACTCCATTTGGGCCCGCGGCCGTGTCTAACGAGTATTTGAATCCGCTGAGTGCTGTGCGAGTCGTGGTGAAGAAGTCCACATCATCACGTAAGAGCCAGATCATCGGCCGATCAAAGGGGTCCTTTTCTGGCGGCAATTCCACGCTTTCGACCCTCAGTTCCCGGGCATAGGATTTTCCCGAAACTGTTTTTGCACTGACCTGAATGTCTACCCTACCTAAGGGCAGGGCGTTGCCGCTGCGAATCAGGGCCAGGCCCCATATGGCGGTCTCGTCGTCGCCAAAATGAAGCTCAGTGCTCAGGTCGCTTTCTACGCCATCGACAAGGGCGCTCAGACGGACGGATGACCGGTCTATCGGGTCATTGGCATCAAGCAGGCCGACGTTGATATCGAAGCGCTCACGAGGCACCTGAAGCGTGAAGGGCTGCGAAATGTCGTCGCTCGTGTCGGCAGGCGTTCCATTATTAAGAATCGCGGGTTCACTTCCGTTCAAATAGTCGGGGATTTGATTGACGGTCAGGCGGATGGGGTTGAAATCGTCTGCAGGGTTCAAGGCGGCAAGCTTGGTCAGTTTGAGCTCTCGATACCCCGCCAGGCGAACCACCAAGGTCACCGGATAAACGCCCGAAGTCTTGTATTGATGCGTGAGAGACTCGCCCCAACCTCCAATGCCATCCCCAAAGTCGAAGCGAAGGGCATCGACGTGGGCCCGTGGAAAGCCGCCTTCGGCGACCTGGACCCTGATGCCCAAAGGGTCTTCGTTCGGCGCAATCGTGAAGTCGAGCCCCAGATTCGCCGTGGTCCAATCCACGCACGCACCAGCCTCACAGACTTCGTCTCCGCGGCATGTTCGGTTGAAGCATTCGCCATCGTGGCATTCGTTGAGTCGTTCGAGGTCAACGCATGAAGATTCGAGCGTTCCCGAATCGACATCTGGTGAGGAATCGCCGATGCCGACGTCCGCCGTCTGGGTGGGCGAAGCGTCGTCAGAACACGCGGCCAGTGCGACGAGGACAAGCGCAAGTGGCCAAATTGGTGAAGATTTCATGAGCCCATGCCCGGTGACAGTGGTGATTACGAGCCGCTCTGAGGCTAGATGCGGCCGTGCTCGGGCACAACACCATTCGCAAACCGAATCGTCGGGTCATTCGAATCGAGCGCCATTTTAGGCCAAGATTCATCAGCTCGCGGGGATATTGCGCCTCATCGTGCGCGCGTGAAGGTCGTATCCATCGGCCGGGCCCATGTCCTCAAACCCCATGGCGCTCCAAAACGTATCCGCTCCGTCGACCGCGACCAGGGTAATGGTTCTGTAGCCGTGTTCGTCGGCTCGTTGGTCGAGCCAGGCCAGCAGCGACTTAGCTACCCCCGCACCGCGCATTCTTGGCATCACCGCGAGGTCATGCAGATGGATCACATTCGTCTCAACGGGCAGCGCCCTAATGATTTGCCCCAAACCCGGACTGGATTGGTCGGTCCAGGGATGGGC
>JBFFMO010000807.1:0-2822 GCA_041554035.1 Allomicrovenator sp.
AAAGAGCAGGTCGAGAAGCTCGGCATCGCGCGAAAAAATCGTGACTTCGTGTCCAATCAGGGTCGTGGGCAAAAATGAATCGGTGTCGATCCAAATTTTGCCGTCGTCACCGATATTTCGAACCTGCATCCGGATTTTGTCCGCATGGCCAATCACCATCACCGAAACCAGATCGTCACGATCGGGATGGGTATCGAGAACGATTCCAGCATTCCCTTTGTATTGGTGAATCTTCCACGTTTTTGGCGCGAACGACTCAAAGTAGGGTTTGAGCACGCCGTAAGTCATGGCTGCTTCGAGGCCAATCGGGCTCGGAGCGCCAATGATCTTGCGCATAAGTTCAAATTGTTCTGCGGGCATTGACTGCGTCCACGGCTTCTTCATTTCATTACCTCATCTACGTAGACAAAAATTGCCCGACAACGCTATCACACGTGTCAAGGGCTGATCCTTGGAGGACCTAAATATGTCACAACTTACGCTGGACACGCGTTTGATTCACGTTGGCGAACCTAAGATTCTTGGGGCCGTAACCCTGCCGATTTTCCAATCGGTGACGTACCTCTTTGAAGACGCCAATGATTACGACGCCGTCAGATACGCTCGACTCAATAACACGCCAAATCACGAAGCGCTTGCGATAAAACTGGCCAGTCTGGAGTCAGCAGAAGCCGCGGTCGTGACCGCAAGCGGCATGGCCGCTATCTCGACGGTGTTATTGGGCTTATTGAATCAGGGTGACCATATCCTGCTTCAAGACGGGATCTATGGGGGCACGTGGGCTCTGGTGGTCAACGAGTTCCCTCGTTTTGGAATCGAATATGATTTTGTCGACGCGAACAATCCCAAAGAGTGGCAAGAAAAACTGAAACCCAACACTCGCATGCTCTACATGGAGACGGTCTCTAACCCACTCATGGAGGTTGCGGATCTGGAATCAGCGAGCGCATTTGCGCGGGATAACGGCCTGATATCTGTGGTCGATAATACCTTCGCCAGCCCGGTGAACTGCCGCCCGGTGGAGCTTGGATTCGATCTGGTGGTCCACAGCGCCACCAAATACTTGAACGGACATTCCGACGTCGTGGCCGGCGCCATTATAGGCTCTCAGGTGCTCCTGGACGCGCTCATGCCGCGATTGAACCTCTACGGCGGCACATTGGACACCCACGCGTGCTTCTTGCTCCAGCGGGGCATTAAGACGCTCTCGTTGCGTGTGGAGCGCCAGAACCATAATGCGATGCGGCTCGCGAGCGCGCTGAGCGAGCATCCCCACGTCAAACACGTCCTCTATCCCGGCCTGATCTCCCATCCTCGCCACGCCCTTGCCCGTCGCATTCTGCACGGATTTGGCGGCATGCTCAGTTTTGAGGTCGAAAACGCCGAGGTCGCAGCCCGCGTGTGTTCCAGGCTGCACTTGGGCGTCGACGCACCCAGTCTGGGTGGAGTCGAGACCCTGGTGACGCGCCCAACGACCACCTCTCATAAACCCCTGAGCCATGAAGCGCGCGAGCGCCTTGGCATCCGTGACGGCCTGATTCGCGTATCGGTCGGAATCGAAGATGCTGACGATTTGATCGATGATTTTGTCCGAGCGTTGCAGTGAGCGGCAAGCGGTGAGCCGTGAGCGGTGAGCAGTGGGCTGCGAGCAGGTTCGGATACCGACTGGTCCACAGGCTATGGTTGCCGCGCTTGGCGAGTCGCACGATCGGCGTTATCGTCAGGGTCTTCTAAATAAGGTGGAAAATTGTCGTTTCTCGAAACCTCCCATGTCGCGGAAGGCCCGTTCGGTAGCAGCGATCCGCTCGCGGACCTGATCGAATTCTTTCAGACGAACGGTTACGAGGTCGTTGATTCGACCTCTGGCCCGCGGCCGTCGATCATGACATGGAATGATCAGACGGAAGGCGACGGGCCTCAACACGAGTCAGAGGAATCCACGGACACAGCGGATTCGGGCCAAGCCAAAGACGTGTCGGACGCCGCCGCGGAAGAAGGGCCGGCAGACGATGCCGCAGAGGCGGCAGCAGACGACGCGGCAGAGCCAGCAGACGACGCTCCAGAAGCACCAGAAACCGTGGATGATGGGAATGACGCGGAGGACGGGGACCAAGTTGAGACGCCAGAGACCGACTCGGGAGACCTCGACGGCTCGGCGGATGCTGAAACCAGCGATGGAATCGACGAGTCCTCGGAAAACGAGGAAATTCTTCTTCGAGTGCAGCTGCGACGTGGCAAACAGGGCGCCAGCATTTGGTCATCGAATATGGCCGAATTGCTGTCTGACGTTGACCTGAAAGTTATTGGAAACAGCATTCGAGTCGCCTACAAAATCGAAACGACTTTTCAGCACTTCAACGACGACGACAACGCGTTCTGGGCCCAGGAAGCCAAACAAGCGCTGCGCATGGCAAAGGGAGGAAAGGCCACAGATTGGCGAGATAACGAGGAAATCCGAGTGTCGCGGCAGCAAAAAGACATCATCATGATCGGCGTTCAGCTGGCGATTCTTGCTGCGATCTTGGTCGCCGTCGCCTACTTCGCCTTTAACAGAGCCTAGTCATGAATACGGGGGTCACGCTCAGCATTCGAGGAACCGGCAACCCGGTCCAAGTTCATATCGATCGCGCTGTGATTGTAGGCCGAGCCAGCACATCGGACGTCTGGTTGCCCTTTGATTTCGTCTCGTCACGCCATCTGCGCGTCTTTCCCGAAAACGACGTTTGGTACGTGGAAGACCTTGGGAGCACGAACGGTACAACGTCGCCCAAGGGCCCTATGCTCTCCAACACACCGCTGCGAATTGGGCCCAAGCTTGAGCT
>JBFFMO010000808.1:0-2820 GCA_041554035.1 Allomicrovenator sp.
TGGACCAAACATACCCGTTCATCGCTCATCCTGAGTATTTCTGGCTCACAGGGTCACGCCGACCTGATGCCGTAATCGCCTACGACTCGGAGTCAGGATGGACTCATTTTGTAACGCCGGTGTCGGCCGAAGAAAGGCTTTGGGAAGGTGACGCCGTCGCACCCCCTGGACGCCGGCTCGACGATCTACCTGCCTGGCTCGACGCACGTTCGGGGCGCCGACAGGCTTTGCTCGGTCAATGGGCCCACAACAACGTGCCCAACGACGCTGAATTCACCGAACTTGCTCAGCAAAAATTGAACACGGCCCGCCGGCCCAAAGATGCGGCCGAGATCGACATGTTGCGCAGCGCCATTCGAGCCACCGCTGCCGGCCATGCGCGGGCGAGGGAGTTTATTCGACCGGGAGTCTCCGAAAGAGAGGTCCAGATCGAGATGGAAGCTGCCATGTTCCACGCCGGCGCCGATGATGTCGGCTACGCTTCGATCGTCGGCAGCGGCCATCGGTCCGCCGTGCTTCATGGGCATCCATCCCAACGCATTTTGGCCCAAGATGAATTTGTCCTGGTCGACGCTGGCGCCTCGGTCAACGGCTACACCGCTGACGTCACGCGTACGCTGTGCACAGGCAAGATGAGCGCTCAGCGCCAGCAAATCTACGATATCGTGCTCGCTGCCGAATTGGCGGGGATCGACGCATGCCGTGCGGGAGTCGAATGGCATGATATTCATCGCACGGCCGCGAACGTGATTGCACAAGGCTTGGTGGACCTCAAGATTCTGGTTGGCGACGCAGAAAACCTCGCAGACCGTGGTGCTGTCTCGATATTCTTTCCTCATGGCGTGGGACATATGCTTGGTTTGGGCGTGCGCGATGTGGGCGGTAGGGCACCCGATCGAGAAGCTGGGCGCACCTCTTGTGGCGCGTCGGTGCGGGTCGACCTGCCGCTTGAGCGGGGCTTTGTCATGACGGTTGAACCCGGCCTCTATTTTGTCGACGCCATGATCGATTCCCCGTCCAACCGGGCGACCTATCGCGACGACGTTCGCTGGGATGAGTTAGAAAAATGGCGAGGTCTTGGCGGAGTCAGGATCGAAGATGATATTCTAGTGACCTTGAGTGGCCCGCCAGAAGTCTTGACTTGCGATATCCCAAAATAGAAGCGCTCGGGGAAGATGGAATTCTTGCCCCATCCGCGCACGCCATGTAATTCTGGACCCAACACAACTCATCTGGGGCTTCCATGCGAATCATCTTTCTCGCGCTATTTAGCATAGGCTTTGTCGCCTGTTCGGACGACGACTCAACCAGTGCTGACAACACCTGCGGATACGGCGATTTCACGCAAATTTTGGCCGGGACAGAGGCTGACCGCGTCGTTCCCGACACGAAGACCGGCACGCTTGAAGATGTCCTGATCGGAACCTGGCAACACACTTGGGCCTACGACCCAGGCCTTCCGGGCGATGCCTGGACCGCCATCAGCGACGCTGACACAGACATCCGATTCACCATCCCTTCGACGACCGAGTTCCTCTATTGTCAGAAGGCCGGGGCCGACGGCGCCAACAAAAGCACTCTAACGATTGATGGCGATAAGTTGAACATCACAGGAGCGGGCTATACCGCGACGGCGTGGACACAAAATATCATGGTCTGGCGCAACGACTACTTTACCGACCGCGAAGCTCTTTACGTGCTCGAACGACTGAATTGATCAAAGTGACGATAATCTCCACCAATCAGGCCGCGGCGCATGCAGGCCTTCTCGAAACCTGGATGGAGGGGCCGATCTCCAGGGCCTCCATCGCGGGCGCGCGCGAGGCGTTCGACGAGCTTGCAGAGATCCTCGTGGCCCGGCCCGAACTTCGCGACCAGCTCTCGCCCTACCTCTTGAACGTTTTCCTGATCACGGGCTTATTGCGAGACTATCGCGCGCTGAACGGATACGCGCGCAAAGTGAACAACCCGGACCTCATGCAGGAAGTCGACGCCGTGATACGCATCGAGCTTCCTGATATCTGGATACTCAATGCGCTTAAGCGCGGGGAAACCTAGGAGGCAGACTTATGCTGGTTCGAAAAAAACGACCACGATCGTATCCGGCACAGCGCCGAGGCCCTGATCAAAGCCTGCCCTAACCGAACGGATATCCTCGTTTCAGGGCGACGACGAATGGTGGACTACCAAATTGGCCGTGGCACGCGGTCTCGTTACCGACGAGCTTGCCGCATCCTAAAGACACTGCGGCTCGAACTTGAGCGCGCCAACCAACCTCAGATGTGGATGCGTGCCATCGATGACCTTCTCTTAAAATACGGCCACCGTCCGGCGCTCGTCGACGAACTCGAAAAAGCATCACTCGTTTAGCAACCGACACTTCACGCTAAGATTGCTTTTTTATTGACTTTCTGGTGAATCTGCAAGTACTCTTAAACGAATCTAGAGAGAACCTAAATGCGCAGCCAAATCGAGCGCGACCGTCTGCAAGAGAAAGCATCCTCGTTGCAGCGCGAACTTGAAGCATTGGGGGAAGGGGTCAATAGAGAGGTCATCGCGGCCGTCTTGGAATTGCCGATCGTCCTGTGGGAAGTCGACATCGACGGCGTTTTTACGTTGTCCGTAGGCAGCGGACTTCAGGCGTTGGGGCTCAAGGCGGGCGAAGTCGTAGGACTGAATGTTTTTGACCTCTACAAGGACGCGCCGGAAGCTCTTGAGCCGATTCGCCTCGGACTCTCTGGCGTAGAAACCCTAGCGTTGACGCGTATCGGCAATTCCACCTGGGAGAACCGTTATTTTCCAAGGCGCTACGACGGAAAA
>JBFFMO010000809.1:0-2818 GCA_041554035.1 Allomicrovenator sp.
AACAGACATGAAATGGAGGCCAAGATGAGCTTTGTGGTTCTTAAGTTCGGGGGCACCAGTGTCTCTTCTCGTGAGCGCTGGGATACGATCGCTGCGGTGGTTCGTAAACGCATCGCAGATGGAGACAAAGTCTTTGTGGTGTGTTCGGCAGTCGGTGGAATCACGAATGCCCTCGAAAAGCTTCTCGTGGAAGCCGTCCAAGGAGAGCATCTGGCGACGCTGGAGACGATTCGGGCGCGCCACGAAGAGTTGGCCACCGAAATGGGTGTCGACTTCGAATCGGCGCTTGGGGATTTCCCGGAGACATTGCAGCGCTTGGCGTTGGGAGCCTCGCTCACACGCGAGGTCAGTCCACGTCTTCGCGCAAAAGTGCTGGCGATGGGCGAACTCATGTCGACCCGCTTAGGGGCTTTTTTTCTGAAATCGCAGGGTCTGCCCACGCAATGGATCGATGCTCGTGATTGGCTTAACGCGGACCTCTACGACGATTCTGACGCACGTCGGTTTTTGTCGGCAACGTGCGACTTCGCCGCTGACGCTGTTTTGCAGGGCCATCTGAGTTCGTCGTCAGATCACGTGTTTGTCACCCAAGGGTTCATCGCCCGCGATCCCCATGGGGACACCGTCCTTTTGGGCCGCGGGGGCTCGGACACGTCCGCGTCCTATTTCGCGGCCAAGTTGGAGGCCTCGCGACTTGAGATCTGGACCGACGTTCCGGGCATGTACACAGCCAACCCTCGAGAAGTGACCTCGGCGCGTCTCCTCAAGAGGTTGCATTACGACGAAGCGCAGGAGATCGCGTCGATGGGGGCCAAGGTCTTGCATCCAAGATGTCTGGCACCCGTTCGTGAGCGTCGGATTCCGCTCCAGATTTGTTGCACCGAACTCCCTGAGGTTCAGGGCACCATGATCTCGGGGGATTCGCCCGATTTTGGGGCCCAGGTCAAAGCGATTTCGTCGAAAACGGGTGTGTTGTTGATCTCGATGGACACCTTGGGGATGTGGCAACAGGTTGGATTTCTTGCAGATATTTTCCAGTGTTTCAAACGTCATGGTCTTTCCATCGACCTTGTGACGACTTCGGAGTCTAACGTCACGGTTTCGCTCGATCCTGCCGCAAATATTTTGGATCCGACCACCCGCGCCGCGTTGTTACGAGACCTGTCCGAGTTTTGTCTCGCGCGGACGATCGGGCCGACGGCCGCCGTCAGCTTGGTGGGCCATAATATTCGGTCCATCCTGCACCAGTTAGGACCTGCCCTTGAGGTGTTTGGTGAACAGCAGGTCTACCTTGTGTCTCAGGCCGCGAGTGACCTGAATTTGACCTTCGTCGTAGACGAGGATCAGGCGCCACGATTGGTGCAACGCCTTCACGAGATGCTCTTCCACGACCGTATGTCGGACCCACTTCTTGGACCCACTTGGGGAGCGCTTTTCCGAGCCGAGCACGAGCCACAGGTTGTGGATGCCAAGACGTGGTGGGTTGACCGTCGCGACGAGCTCATCGCCCGCGCGTCCCATGGTCGTCCGCTCTATGTTTACGACATCCCGACGGTTAAGCGACGATGTCAGGACGTTCTGAAATTGGGCACCCATCGGGTCTTTTTTGCGATCAAGGCCAACCCCCACCCCGACGTCCTGCAAGAGGTTTTTCGAGCTGGGATTGGGTTCGAGTGCGTCTCTCCAGGCGAACTCGATCATATTCGCCGCTTGTTCAAAGACATTGATCCGTCGCGCCTGCTCTACACGCCGAATTTTGCCCCACGTGCGGAGTACCAGCACGGGATTGAGGCTGGAGCTTTTGTCACGGTCGACAACATTTATGTTCTGGAGGCTTGGCCGGAGCTCTTTAAGGGACGACAGGTGATTCTGCGCATGGATCCTGGCCACGGACGAGGTCACCACAAGAAGGTTAAGACGGCAGGAACACAATCCAAGTTTGGCATTCCGCCGGAGCGCTTGCCACGACTCCTTGAGCTCATCAAGAAGCTCGATATCGACGTGTACGGCCTCCATAGCCATGTCGGAAGTGGCATCAAATACGCGCTCACATGGGCCGAGACTGCGCTCTTTCTGGCCGGCATCGCCGACCAGATTGGTGGTGTGAAAGTGCTCAACGTCGGCGGTGGCCTTGGCGTTGTAGAGAAGCCAGGACAAAAGCGCCTCGCGCTCGATGAGGTCGCGTTGTCGATCAAACAATTTCGTGAGGCGCGTCCCGAGTTCGAAGTGTGGATTGAACCGGGCCGATATCTTGTGGCGGAAGCCGGGGTTTTGTTGGCTCAGGTCACCCAGCTCAAGGAAAAGGGCGAGGGGCGCTATTACGTGGGTCTGAGCACAGGAATGAACAGCCTGATTCGGCCGGCACTTTATGGGGCGCACCACCAAATCGTGAACCTTTCGCGGCTCGGTCAGCCGGTGACGATGGTCGCCGATGTTGTCGGACCTATCTGCGAAACCGGAGACGTTTTAGGTCATAAACGTCGACTTCCGGACACGGTCGAAGGTGATGTGTTTTTGATCGCCACCGCCGGCGCCTATGGGCATGTCATGGGCTCCAATTATAATTTGCGGGGCATCGCCGCCGAAGAGGTTTTGCCGTGAGCGATGCTGACGACCGGGCGGCGTGGATTGCCGCGTTCCAGGAGAATCAGCGTCAACTGGTCAAAGCTCACGACGAATTTCAACGCACGCTCGCCGAAGGTCATAAACACTTTCTGGAAGCCATGGGCGAGTCACAGCGTCGTCTCGCGCGCGCGATCGCTGGGGATGAGGCAGGCCCGGATTTTGATGCCCCCCACACCAGCCTTCTTGTGGCTCC
>JBFFMO010000810.1:0-2813 GCA_041554035.1 Allomicrovenator sp.
GCCCGTACCCTCCTCATAACCCCTGTGTTTAAACACAAAGAGAGGGTGAAGTTTGTACTCGCCGATTTCGTCGAGGCCGAGGGCTTCCACGATATGGGTGAGTTTACGGGAGCCGTCGTTGAATCGGGCGGTTTGGATGATGACCTGAATGGCCGATGCGACCTGAGACCGCAATGCCGAGAGGGGCATGTTGATGTCGGACATCATGGCCATCGTTTCGAGGCGTCGCAACGTATCATCAGGGTACGTTGCGTGTGTGGTTGACATCGATCCGCCGTGACCAGAGGTCATGGCTTGGATGAGGTCAAGGGCCTCACCGCCGCGAATCTCACCAATCACAATGCGATCGGGTCGGAGTCGCATCGCGCTGCGGAAGAGATCGCCAATTTCTACCTTTCCGCGGCCCTTCGAGTCGGCCTGTCTGGCCTCAAGCATGACGACGTGTGGCTGCTGCAGCTGCAATTCGGTCGAGTCCTCGATCACGATGATGCGTTCGTTGGGGTCGATCAATGTCGAGACGCAGTTGAGGAGCGAGGTTTTCCCCGAGCCGGTTCCGCCGGCAACGATGACGTTGCGCTCCATGTGCACACAAAGTTCTATGAACTTCGCGGCTTCTGTCGTGATGCTTCCGTACGAGATGAGTTTATCGATCGTCAGCGAGAACTTACCGAAGCGACGAATGGCAATCGAGACGCCATTTCGAGCACAGGGTGGAATCACAATATGAACACGTGAACCATCTGGCAGACGTGCATCCAGTCGTGGATTGAGTTCGTTGAGCGTTTTCCCTACGTATTGGGCGATATTCTTAGCGCCCCCCATGAGGTCGTCTTCATTCTCAAATTTGGCTTCGGTTTTCTGGAGTTTACCTTTGACCTCCAGCCAGATGTCGTTGGGCCCGTTGATCATGATCTCGGAGACGCTGTCGTCCTCAAGGTACGGAACGATGCACTTGAAATACCGTTTGATGGACTGATCAAAAATATCTGGAGGGATCATTAAACGTTCCGTGCGTCGCCGCGCGAGGCGGGTGCTTCAAACTCAAAGGGGGAATTCGTGCTGGCAGTATAGCCGACAAGAAAAAGGACGGTCAATCAGGGGTATCAGCACTTCTGGACTTGCGTCGAGCCTCGAGGCGTTGTTGAGCCCGTCGATGTTCGCGTAGATCCTCTTCGGCACGCCATCGACCGATGAAATACCCAGCAAATCCGCCAATGAGAAGAAAGATAGGCAGATAAAAAATATGGGCGGTAGACATCAGTCCTCGAGGCCGAGCATGTCGTCCATTCGTTTGCGCAGGGTGTCCAAATCATCCTCGATCGAACTTTGTCGTCGAGCGAGGTAGGCGAGGTAACCCAAGAGAAGCGCCCAAAGAACGAGGTAGGACACCAGCATGAGTGCGCCGCCGGGAACTTGGACGTCCTCGGACGGAGCTCCTTGCGCGAACGCAACACCTGGAAGCGCGACGAGCCAAAAAGAGAGTAATTTCAACTTCATGATCGACTCCGTGAGAGGTCTTCGACGTCGAGGTAGAGTTCTTCAACCCGGGTTTCGCGCATTTTCACGCGGATGGAAAGCCAGATCAGAACGGCAAAGAGCAGGAGAAAAGCGAGCATCGAAACACTGAACGTGGTCTTCATGGCCGGGGCGAGTCCGCCGCCGCCCTCGCGTTCAACGGTGGGGTGAAGTCCACCCCATTTTTTTACCGAGTAGTGAACAATGGGGATATTGACGACCGCAAAAACGGCCAGCGCCGAGGCAATCTTTCGGATCCGTTCACCCGGGGGCGAAAACACTCGGAGCAGGAAATAGCCGCCGTACATAAGAAAAAGAACAAAGGTCGCGGTGAGTTGGGGATCCCAAACCCATGCTTTGCCCCATGCTTTGTAGCCCCAGATCGGTCCGGAGATCAGCACATAGACGCAAAAAAGCAGTCCGACTTCGACACCGGCTCGTGCCACAGCGTCAAGACCAGCGCGGGGCCGAAGCAAATAGCCCATGCTTGCTGCCGAGGCGACAATGAAGCCCGCGTAGGCACACATGGCTGCGGGTACGTGTGAGTAGAAGATTTTTTGGACGACGCCCATCGTCAATTCGGTCGGGGCGTAGAAAAACGCCAATCCGAGTGCAGCCAGGGTCAAAATTGAGGCTGCTGCCGTCAGAACGTAGAATGCTAATTGGCTAGATTTCACCCAATCTCCTGAATCATCAGCCTTGATCTATCATGAAGACCCGGGCCCAGCACGTCAGGTTTCCCAAGCCTCTTTGACAGGCTGAAACGATTTCTTGGCGACGGCTTCGCCGAGCCGGTTGCGCAACTCATCGAGATTGATGTGTGCAGCGGCCGATATCGCGACAAAAGGCAGCCCGAGTTTGTCTTCGAAATGCGCTCGCAAGGTTTCAAGTTCATCGGCCGCATAGGGCAGATCAACCTTGTTCAGAACCACCAGTTGCGGTGTTTCTTTGAGTCCACGCGAGAATTTTTCGAGTTCGGTGTTGATGTGTTCGAAGTCGGCAATTGGATTGCGTTCAGTCTCATGCCCCTCAAGTTGCGGGGTGACTTCAATCACATGGGCGATCAAGTTGGTTCGCTCGATATGCTTGAGGAACTGAATTCCGAGGCCATGGCCTTCGTGCGCGCCTTCAATGAGTCCGGGGACATCTGCAACGACGTATTCACCGTAGTCGCCGAACTTCACAACGCCCAGATTGGGGACAAGTGTGGTGAACGGGTAGTCGGCAATTTTGGGTCGTGCATTGGAAAGCACGGAGATGATCGTGCTCTTGCCAACAGAGGGGTAACCGACGAGGGC
>JBFFMO010000811.1:0-2811 GCA_041554035.1 Allomicrovenator sp.
ACACCTTCGGGGGGAGGACAGGGTTCGGGGGGCCCTGTAAAAACGCCGGGTGTTCGAGTCGTCGCGAGTGGGGGCTTCGCGACCCGCATCTGACGTGATTGAAGTGGTCGTGGCCGGGGGGGCCTGGCCACTTTTTATTTGAGCTCCAGACAAAAAAAAAACCGCGCGACCCATAAGGGCGGCGCGGTTTTTATTTGAGCCCTGGGGCTTATTTTCGTTTGCGCTTATTGTGCTCAAGTTCCGATTTACGGATACGGATCGATTTCGGAGTGATCTCGACGTACTCGTCGTCGTTGATGAACTCGATCGCTTGCTCAAGTGTGAACGTGCGAGGAGGCGTCAACGTCAAGGCTTCGTCAGCACCCGAAGAACGCATATTGGTAAGCGCCTTCTTTTTGCATGGGTTGATGACGAGGTCGTTTTCACGTGCGTGCAAACCGACAATCTGGCCAGCATAGACGTCTTCTGCAGGGCCCATGAACATCGTTCCACGGTCCTGCAAGTTGAAGAGCGAATAACCAGTGGTGGTGCCGTCTTCGAGGATGATGAGCGCACCATTTCGCTTGAACGGAAGTTCACCGCGGAATGGCTCATAACCTGTGAAGAGGCTGTGCATGATGCCCGTTCCGCGGGTATCCGTGAGGAATTCCGAACGGTAACCGAGCATACCACGTGCTGGCACAGTCATGGTCAGTCGCTGAGTGCCGTCGTGATTCACGTGCACACCCATCAACTCGCCGCGGCGTTGCTTAAGCTTGTTGATGACGGTGCTGGCGTAATCCGAGTCACACTCGATGATGACTTCTTCGATAGGCTCGAGGGTCTTGCCGTTTTCGTCTTTGCGATAAATCACGCGTGGCTGCGAGACCTGAAGCTCGAATCCTTCACGACGCATCGTCTCGATCAAGATGGCGAGGCTGAGCTCTCCACGACCCGAAACTTCAAATGCTTCCGCACGCTCGGTCGGCTGAACACGAAGCGAGACGTTGAATTCAAGCTCTCGGTCCAAACGGTCTTTGATCTGGCGGCTTGTCACGAACTTGCCTTCGCGACCAGCGAACGGCGAGTTGTTGATCATGAACACCATCGACAGCGTTGGCTCGTCGACTTCGATCGCTGGCATCGGCTGTGGGTTTTCAAGATCGGTCAGGGTGTCTCCAGGAAGAATCCCTTCGAAGCCTGTCACCGAGATGATTTCGCCCGCTGATGCTGTGGTTGCTGGAACGCGGTCAAGGCCCTTGAAGCCCCAAAGCTTCGTGACACGTGCCTGTTCACGGGTGCCGTCGTTGCGGCAAAGTGTGATGCGGTCGCCTTCGTTGATGGTACCGTTGAACACACGACCAATCGCCACGCGACCAAGGAACTTGTCGTAGTTCAGCGTAGCAACCTGCATCTGCAGAGGTGCCTCGGGATCGCCGGGTGGTGGTGCGACTTTCTCGAGAATGAAGTCGAACAACGTCGTGAGGCCCTCAGGCTCTTGACCGAGTTCACGGATCGCATAGCCCTGTTTCGCCGATGCATAAATCACCGGGAAGTCGAGCTGGTCATCGTTGGCTTCAAGGTCGACGAAGAGGTCGAACACCATGTTCAGAACTTCGTCTGGACGCGAGTTCGGGCGGTCGATCTTGTTGATGACGACGATGGGCTTGTGTCCAAGTGCCAGCGATTTACGCAGGACGAACTTGGTCTGAGGCATGGGGCCTTCAAACGCGTCAACAAGGAGCAAAACCGAGTCGACCATCTTAAGGACGCGCTCGACCTCACCACCGAAGTCGGCGTGGCCTGGGGTGTCGATGATGTTGATCTTGGCGCCTTTCCACTCGATACCGGTGCACTTGGCGTAGATCGTAATGCCGCGCTCTTTCTCGATGTCATTCGAGTCCATCGCGCGCTCTTCGAGCTCACGGTGAGAGGTGACAGTGTTGGATTGGCGAAGCAATCCGTCGATCAGGGTAGTTTTACCGTGGTCGACGTGAGCGATAATGGCGATATTACGAATGTCTTTCATCAACAGAACCCAATTAGAAGGCGGGGCTCTATATCGTGGCATTTTACAAAAAGCTAGCGCTTTTGGTTTTTTGCCAATTTGGTGCAATTCACGCGGCCTGAACGGATTTACCTTCTGAGACGTCGAGAAGCCCTCACTCGCCCTTCTGGATCATAATCACATCGGCTTTTTGATTGGGCACCCGTTTCTTCGGAAGGCGCCGCCTACCCATCCTGTGCGAATTGATGATGTCGATCTCCTGCATCACTTCTCGCATCGTTCGTTTGACCACCGGGTTTTCCGTCTCCGTGCGGACATCCCGCTCCTCCTGGATTTCTTCAAGCCTCTTCATCGCGTCAACCACACGAACCGGATCCCGACCTCCACGATCTTCTGTTGCAGTACACTCTTCGTAAAACGAACCTTCGCGGACGTTCCGATCACTTTGCACGGCTCCAGCACGTGCCATCGCCTCATCAAAAGTAACTCGTGTCGAACGGTCGGGCTTTCGAAGCGCGGGATCGACGGTTTTTACGGGTTCAAAGACCTCCAGCTTCGCCACGGGCGCCTCAACGCTGATGGGCTTGGCCATGGGTTCGACGGACTCGGCCGGTTCGTTCATACAACCGGCAATGATCGCTGCAGGAAGAAGAAGACCCCATAATTTTCCGTTGGCCTGAAGTACGCTTCCGTCCGCCCTGGGCGCGACTCGCACACATTCGGTTGGGTCTGCCGCGACCCGTTCTGCGGTCGGCGTGTCAAGTTCTGAAACATTGTAGACGTGCCGTTTGCACTCCCCACAGAATCTGACGGCTCCGTCTCCT
>JBFFMO010000812.1:0-2801 GCA_041554035.1 Allomicrovenator sp.
ACCGAAGCACTCGGGGGGCACGAAATAGCGCAAACTGGATCCGGTGCCCCATCATGCGGCACAGCGGTGGGTTCAAAATCGATGATATGACCCATCACTTTAGGTTGGCCCATAACGTTTCCTAGAGATCCTCCCGTGTTTTGCATAAAGACCACTGAACCATCAGCGCTTGATCCTCCAAAAACCGCAAAGCTGCCATCCGTCGGAATCGGACTGGTCGGCCCAGGCACAAAGTATTGCCGGTCAGCACCCGTAAGCGGCTTACTCCTCGGCGCACCGTTCGGCGGGAAGTACACAGCAATGAACGTCCAAGATTCTAAGCCGTCGGCGCGCAACCCTTCATAACTAAACGCGAGCACATTGCGACAATTTGGCATTATGATGACTCCGCCAATATTGGAACCTTGGGAGGCTGGGACCTTTGTGTTGAACGTAATAATCTCGGATCCGGTTCGTCCGTTGGACGTCACGGACACCTGGTCGCGACGTGAATCCAGATATGGTCCGGCACTGGAACCTGCAAAGCTGATGCCCGAAATGGCGCCCGGTGCGTTACTGCCCGTGCATTTATTCGCGCCACTAACCGTGTCCGAGAACTCAAAGAAGGAATAGAACGTGGCTGGACCACCCTCCGCGACAAACTCGAGTTCGATGCGTTTGGAAATGCTTGTCTCTTCTTGAGGGCCAGCGAAGTTTTTGGTGATTACCGTAACGTCGACCTGGCCTAGGTAGTTCGCAAACGCGGCGGGTATTGCGATATCTGCTAGCTGACTTGGGGACACGGATGGCCCTGACGATAGCGCGACCGTTTCGATGATCGATTCAGATACCGCGTCGAAAACCACGCGAGTCTCAAGCGTACTGGCTGCAAGATGTTTCCCGTTGATGGTCACTGAACCACGTGAACCAACCGGGTTGGGTGTGATCGTGTTGATGACAGGCCGCATATGCTCGCCGGTGAGCGTGAGCGCCGGTGTCGACGAGCTGTTTCCAGCGAAATCGACGCCGGTCGCTTGGACCGTCGCTACCTGATAAGGGTCCAAGGGCGTGAGGTTTGCCACTGCACTGAGACTTGTGGGAAGTGGGGCGATGAGTTGCGCTTCGCGAACCCCGCCCGATAGGCTACCCGTACCTGCGTGCGACACTGAGATCCTTCGGATACCAGAGTCGTCGTTGCCCCAGAAATTAATCGTGGTCGGCGAGCCAGGCTCGACAAGATAATTGCCGCCCACTGTGCTGTTCGAGCCCAAGAGTGCGCTTGATCCACGTCCGGCCTGATCTGCCGAGAGCAACGTGAGGGGATCATTCGAATCGTTTGGATCAATTTCCCCGGTTACGACGTAGAAGGGGAGTGTTAACTCTTCTCCACTGCATGGGGCTTGGACGGTAACTTGATACTCTTGGTTTATAGCTGGAACGTCGGCGTTCTCGGTCCGGAAGTCCCACTTGCCTTCGTAATTTCCATCGTGCGTTTGGTAAAGCGTAACCTCGGCATCCCCCACCTGCGCGGCCAAAGAAGTGGGAAGACCATCATAAGTTTGGCAACACTCGGAAAGGCGAACACGTACCCCCTCTCCCTCGCGAAGGACGGCCGGATTATAGACGACAGCGCTGTCGTTCTGGTCAACGTAGCTTTGTCCGTTCAAGATTTCGAGGTGTGCGCCTCTGCCTACGGGGGCTGTCGCTATCGGGCCTAAGAATCCTGAGTAGAGCATCTGCCTGACCGAAACCTCCGTGTTTTGGATCGGTGGAATGCCTACTCGTGCCGAGCCGCTGTTCGCCGATGCTTGTGAAACGGGTTTGGAACCATCGTAAACGACAAAGCGGCCACCCGGGAAAGTTGTTAACACATCTACGAAGGTTGCGTTTTCGCATACGGGGCCGGAGATAGTAGGCGTGGGAACCAATTGTTCCACATGGTCGATAGGAATTGGATCAACGCGCTGCGTCGTCCAATCCGTGCCGCAGAGCTTGCGAGCGACCTCGAAAGGTGCGCTCTCATCGATAACGAGATTACTGAAGTTTTGGAAGTACTTATAGGGCGCGTAGCCCAGTGATTGCGCTGAGTAACCGATATGATCCCACTGCTGGCGTTCACCAGTGAATGCTCCACCGATACGAACTCGTCCGATTCCCGCATAGGCCTCCATCAATGTGAGATCGGGTAGTGACGAAGGCGCAGTGGATATCGGCTCAGGTTCCGAACGGGGTCCGATGATTCTGTGTTGTGGGTCGTCCCGACAGATCTCTTGAAAGATCACGACATCTTCACCTGCTGTTCCAACCGGTGTCTCATTATCATGTTGAAATGCATGAGCTGGGCCGTTTGAAGGCGTTGGGATGCTTGAGTCATAGGGCAGCGACATGAGGCTGCCGTCGCGCTCCGCCTGAATCGGGATTCCGGTTTCGGCATATCTCTCATGAATCCGTAGGCCGCATTCCCAAATTCCGTTAGTGAGCTCCGGTTTGGGCAGGGGTTCTGTGCGGTACCGAGCGGATACGACGTTGGAATACGCGCTCGTAACCCCATCCACGATCTGCACGGCATAGAAGCTATCGCCCTGCTCGATCCGTCTCGAGGTCTCGAATACTACCCACCCAAAAGCGTCGGTCATTTCGGTATACTGTTCGATCGTGCTGCCGTCGGAATGAAAGAGCTGAACCACAGCCCCTTCGATGGCGCCGGTCGCGATCACAGCGTTCGTGCAGGCGTACGGCGCGACAAGAAAGGGCGCCGGCAAGGTTTGTGCGATAGGTATGTCAGGATTTTCCCAAATAGGCAGCGGTTCATCTTCTTCCAA
>JBFFMO010000813.1:0-2801 GCA_041554035.1 Allomicrovenator sp.
AATATAATCCGTCGTGGGGTTTTGGTCGGCCGTTTTTCCCGAGTGACTTGTTGTTGAGGCAAAAAAGGGTCGCCGACTGCGACAAATTGACAATTTCGGCAACATTTTTCGAGTTTGACCGATAACGGTTCAACTTGAGGGTGAAATGAGCGTGTCAAAAACGAATCGGTCCGCGTCGGCCAAGGCGCAGGAAGCACTTCCGGCGAAGGACGGTAGCGCGTTCAAAAAGGCGTTGAAGTCCGCGTCCAACAAGAAAACTGCATCGGAAGAGAAGCCGAACGGACCAGTGGGTGGGGCGGACGAGAAGCGCCTCGCTGGAAAACAAGGGATTGCCGATCGCTTAAGTGGCGAAAGGCTCGATGCAGAGGGCCTGAAAGGCGAAGAGCTTTCTGGTGAGTCGAAAATCGGATCTTTTGATAACGACGTTTTATCAAGCGAGAAGGTCGTTAAACCCGGTGCGGCGGATGATGCCAGCATCGACGACTCTCGCAGGGAGCTTGATGAAGTGTCCCTCGATGATGCGTTTTCCGATGAAGATGCCTTTGACGAAGAGCCCATGATTTCTGTGGATGGTTCATGGGGCTCACCGGCCGAAGGGCTTGCGCAGCCAGGGGCCATCATCACGCCAACGCCGGCGGCGCCAGCGCCTCCGGCGCAAGTGATGCAACATCTGGTGAGCGCGATGGCTGCTGAAGGCTGGGTAGGTGCGGATATCCATGGGAAAAAGGTCGTCATGCTGAATGTGGAGTGCCCGGGCCGCGGTTCGGTCAGAATTCGCCTGCGGCAGGAAGAAAGCGGTGTGTCAGTAAGGGTCCGCGCCGATAATGACGAGCTTTCGGACCTGCTTGAAACTCATCAAGACCAATTGCGTGATGCCATGTCCAAAAAGGGGCTTTCCTTGGCGAATCTTGAGGTGGCGAGTTGACCTGGCGTTCGTTTTCTTGGGACCAGCTCAAACGCATCGACGGAGCCGGCCAACATTTGGTGTCGCGCTTGTCGGTTTTGGGTCGAGCCGAGCCGCTTTCGGCGGCCCTGACCAAGGCTTTTGAGGCCCAATGTCGCTATGAGCATGCGCGCGCCACGCTTCATCCGAAAGGCGTTCAGGTGGCCACGGACGACGGATTTGTGGCCCGGTTCACGACCGTGCCAGGGAATCTGCCCTTCTATTTCTGGCTGCCTGCGTCGTCTTGTCTGGGGCCGCTGAATCGTCTTTTTGATGACACGAAACCGCGCAACGGATCGTTGGACGGTGCCGAGTGGGGCTCACTTGCCTACGTCGCATTGGAAGTGCTCAAAGGCGCGATGGATGCAGGGCTGCCGCCGGTGCGCCTTGAGGCTAACCCGCCTCCGCCTTCGCTCGTGTCTCATGATCTGGGGCAAGGGTTGGTGTTTGAGAGCACCGTCGTGTTTCGGGGCCGGGGGATTGGGCGAAACTTTGGTCGTATCCTGATCCCGAACGCCACCGCCGAGGATTTGGCGAAATACATTGAACCGCAGATGTTCTTTGGCGACGCGGTCGGCCGCGCCCAAATCAGCCTTCCCGTTCATTTGCCAGCGGGACAGCTGCCCTTTGAGGACCTGCGTTTGCTGGCCGCCGGCGATGTGGTCTTTGTTGCAGATTCTTTAGATGCGCTGATGAAAACAGCTCGAATTCAAACCTCACACCACGACATCGTGGTGGAACTCACGCCGGATGAAGACGCGTTTCGCGTCGGTATTGTTGAAATCAAGGAGTACCCGATGGAGAACACCACGCCCGAAGCCGCCACCACGAAGCTGACCCAGACCGAGGTCGACATCGAAATCAGGATGGGCTCGGTGCGTGTTTCGCTGCTGGACCTTGGGAGTCTCGCACCGGGGAGCGTATTTGTGATGGACACGCATCCGGGAGACCCTGTCGAACTGGTCGTTGGGGGAAGCGCGATCGCGCAGGCTGAGCTTGTGGTGGTCGGCGAGCGTGTGGGGTGTCGCGTGATTCAGCGACTCAAATGAACGTCATTCGTGCCATTTGCACGATGGGCATTCTTTGCGGGGGATCGTCATAAAAACCCCGTAGACGCCAAGAATGAAGCTGACGCCGATCGTGGGGAAAAACAGAAGAAACGAGACGAAGACCAGAAGTGCACCCAATGCTTTGCGGACAAAAGAACCCACGCGAATCGTTTCGGTTCTGCATTTGGGGCAATGATGGGCCATCAGTCTGCAACCTTTGCAAGGCTTCTAAGGCGCTCGGCAGCGAGCTCAACCGCGAGGCGATCCTGTAGCACGGCAATTCGTGCAATCGCGAGTTGGTTTTCGGCGTTGATGACGTCAAGTTGGGTCGTTGCGCCATAGCGGTACGCGGCATTGGCTTGTTTTGTCGCAGTCTCGGCCAGCTCAACCTGAGTTTTGCCGGATTCCAGTTGTGTCAGACTCGAGAGATACTGATTCCATGCGGTGTCGATATCGGCCGTAATCTGGGTGGAGGTCTTTCGTGACTGAATCTGTGATGCCAGAAGCGCGGCCTCTTGGATGTCCATATTGGCCTCGCGCAATCCGCCGTCCCAAATCGTCCAAGACGCACCAAACGAAAGGGTCCAGCGGACCTCGCTCGGGCTGAGTGCGGTGCCTTTTTGGTCTGCGAGCTGGAAGTTTGCGGACAAGATGGGCAGGTACTGAAAATAGATTTCGCGCACTTGTTCGTCGGCGAGCTTTTGCTGAAGCTTGGCCTGTGCAACATCAGGTCGGTTCATCGCTGCGGACTCTTGGATGCTCGCTAGATCAACATTATCGGTCACGACGCCTGTATCGGTGACGTCAAA
>JBFFMO010000814.1:0-2801 GCA_041554035.1 Allomicrovenator sp.
AACTGATTTCAGATCCGCGCTGGGAAGAAGAAATCTCGACCGTGTCGCGCGATGCGATTCTAGAGGCTGGAAAGCGCGCCATGGCTGAGGGGACCTATGTTTCACCCCGAATTGGCGACGGTGAAGACTCCTGGTTTCGGGCGTTCTCGCAAGTGGTTCCTTCAGGCGAAGGTGCGTTTGTGTTGTTGGTCGATACCCGCACGTTCATGGAAAGCCTGAATGTTTTGTCGGCCGACCCCCAGACCCTGGTCGTGGTTCTTGGGCCACAGGGCCAATTCGCGCCAACGACGTCGAGCACGGTCATTGAGCAATTCGAACACGATGCCGCGCCCGATGAATTGCAGGGTTTGCTCAAGAAAATGGCCTCGACTGAACATGGTTCCTATCGAATCCCTTGGCGTTTGGCGCGATGGACTGGTTTTGACCAGGGGGATGTCGTGGTGGCGTTCAGACGCGTGGACGCGTTGCCCGGTGTGCATTGGTCTGTCGCGACATTGACGTCATTGAGCGTGATTCGAAGTCACGAGGCCGCGTTGACAACCAGACTCTTTGGGTTCGCCGCTTTTGTCGCGATGTTGCTTGCCGGCTTCGGGCTCTATTTGGCCGTGGCGACCCGACGCACGGCAGTTTTGAAGGAACGTCTGGCCTCGGCGAGCGAATTGGCTCATCTGCATCAGAAGGCGGACACGGTGCTGCAGACGATGCCGCTTGCTGTTTGTGTTTTGGGCGACGGCGGGCTGGTCTCGGATGCCAACGCCGCGTGGGGAATGCGGTGGTCGCATCTTCGCCGTGGGGGCTCGCTGACCGTCGACCCTGAGTCGGTGGAGCTTGATACGAAGCTTCGCGCCGCGATCGAAAAAGGCGAGGAGTCAGAATATTTTGTGGAAGACGACACGCTTTTTGGTCATGAAGGCAGCTTTCACGTCTATCTTGTGCCGTTTGAACCTTCATCCGCAGACGCGCGAGCGCTCGTGGTCGTCGAGGATATCTCGACCACGCGTAAACTTGAGGCGCAGCTCCTGCGCGCCGAGAAGTTGGCCACCGTCGGTGTGCTGGCCGCAGGCATCGCCCACGAGATCGGCACACCGCTGGGCGTCGTCCGTGGGCGCGCAGAGTATATTTTGCAGAAGGTTGAGGCCGAGAGTCCGAACGCGCGTGGCCTGAACGTGATTATCGAGCAAATCGACCGTGTGAGCCGAATCATTCAAGAGCTCTTGGATTTTTCGCGGGTCGATGTCGCCCGCACCGAGAAAGTCGATCTGGGCTTAGTGACCGAAAAAGTCCGTGAGCTTTTGCGGGTGGAACTGGCAAATAGCCATGTGGATTTAGTGACCGAGATTCCTGCGGCATTTCCCCTGCTGGCGGCAGATATCGATCGGCTCGAACAAGTCTTGGTCAACATGATCGTCAATGCGCGCGATGCGATGGAAGGTGCGCCTGCACCCCATATCGTGACCATTCGAGCGGTCGTGCGCGATGCCAACGCGATCATCACGATTGAGGATACGGGCACGGGGATCGCAGCCGAACATTTGCACCGTGTTTTTGACCCGTTTTTTTCGACGAAAAAGCGTGGAGCCGGGACGGGCCTAGGGTTGGCTGTGGTGTCGCAGATCATTCGGAACCACCGTGGCAAGGTCGACGTATTTAGCGAGGCTGGGATTGGCACGCGATTTGAAGTCACTTGGCCTCTCTTCATAAAAAAGGAGCGCTCAAATGCGCCGTGATCGAATTCGAGTTCTGGTGATTGATGACCATGAAGAAATGGTCGAGTTGCTCGCAGATCAGCTGCGTGATTTGGCCTACGACGTCGAAGTCTCAACCGATGGCGCTACGGCGTTGAAGTTGGCCGAGAGGCGCCTGCCCGATGTTGTGATCACCGACCTACGCATGCGCGGCACGGATGGTTTTGACGTTCTTGCCGGGATCAAGAAGTTGGACCCGACCGTTCCGGTGCTGATCATGACGGCATTTGGTGCCGTCGATACCGCGGTCGAGGCGATCAGGCGCGGTGCGTCTCATTATTTCACCAAACCCTTCAAATTGGACGAGGTGGTTCTTTGGGTCGAGCGTGCGCTTGAAGACCGCACTTTGCGCGATGAGAACCGCAGGCTCAAAGCGGTGGCTCCCATCGCCTCCGATGTGTTGGTGGGCAACGGTCCGGCCATGTCCAAGGTCAAGGAACTGATTCGCCGCGTGGCCCAGGCCGATGTGCCCGTGCTGGTTCGTGGAGAATCTGGAACGGGTAAGGAAATCGTCGCGCGCTTGATCCACGATTCTGGGGCGCGCGCTAAAAAGCCCTTTGTCGCCATCAATTGCACCTCTTTGCCCGCTGAGTTGCTGGAAAGTGAGCTCTTCGGCCATACCCGCGGGGCCTTCACCGGCGCGGCCAACGCACGGCGTGGGCTTTTTGTGGAGGCAGACGGAGGCACACTTTTCTTGGACGAAATCGGTGATATGCCACCTGAACTTCAGTCCAAATTACTCAGAGTTTTGCAGGAACGTGAGATTCGACCTGTAGGCTCGGATGTCACAAGGAGTGTGGATGTCCGGGTGATCGCCGCCACCCACCAACCCCTTGAGGTTCGTGTCAAAGAAGGGCGCTTTCGTCAGGACCTGATGTTTCGCCTCGATGTGTTGAGCATCATGTTGCCGCCTTTGCGTGAACGCCGAGAAGACATCGCCGGACTGGCTGAACATTTCGCCAAGAAATTCGATGTCGAGCTGACTTCAGGCTTTTTGAAGGCGCTTGAACGTCAGGAATGGCCGGGAAATGTTCGCGAACTCGAAAATATCGTGCA
>JBFFMO010000815.1:0-2798 GCA_041554035.1 Allomicrovenator sp.
GCACACGCATATGACCTGCTGCCCTTAGCCTTGGCCTATCATCTTGCCCATAACTCCCTTCACTTTTTCTACGAAGGCAGCAAGCTCGTGCGGCTCATCAGCGACCCGCTTGGGTGGGGCTGGAATCTGTTTGGAACCGCAGATTGGCCGCTGACCATGCTGATTCCTATTCAGGTCCTATGGATTGCCCAGGTGGTCCTGGTCCTGAGTGGTCAGGTCGCGTCGGTCTTCATCACAAGGCGAACGCTGTTTCGGATGCTGGGCAATCGCACCCAGGCGAGGCGTGCATTCCTGGTGGCCGCGATCTTGTTGATGCTGGTCAGCTTATTGAGTCTGTGGCTGCTCAACCAACCCATGGAAATGCGGACGGCTTAAAACCGGTATTGAACGCCAGACTCAACGGTGAGTGGCAAATTTAGGTCCCGATCCGAGAGTGGGAAAAAGTAGAATGAACCGCTCATGCCCAGCTGAACTTCAATCGATTTCACAATCTGTAATTTGATCCGTGGACGCACGTTGATGCCGACCAGGAGGTCGAACGAATAGACCGTGTAGTCCGCGGGATCGTCGTTACAGCCTGGGATAATCTGGTTGATGTCGTCGCACACCTTGATATCACCCATCGTCGACGCTTCGAGCAACATGCCGACGTCTGCGCGCAGGGGACCAAACGAGTACCCAAGCCCCACGCCGCCAAATCCGCGCAGAGTTGTGAAGTCGTCGTTCAAAAACCCATCGTTATCGCGAATGCTGGTCAGGATCTGAGCCGCCGCAATCACCTCAAATTCTCGAGTCATCGAAAAGCTCGCCCCAAACGTCGCACCATAATTCCCGAAGAGCTCCATCTGGGACTCTGGGAATTCCAGAAACGAGGCGTAGGCAAAGTTCAATTCGACCGCCCATGGACTCTGCCCGGTCGAGGAGGTCACGGTGTTTGTAACGGGCGTAGGCTCAAGCAGACATGCGGCGAAACGTGATGCGAGGCGGCTGCCGGCTTCCTCGATGCCGGAATCGACCAACGAGAGCACTTCGAGCGATTCCACAGGCAGAAAGGCCCCTTGATTGGCGTCGAACCAGTGAACCAGGACCGTGAAACCTCCGGCGGCCGGCAACACGGTGGCCACAACCACGTGTTGCACATCCGCCAACGCGACCAATTGCCTGGCATCCTCGACGTCGTT
This sequence comes from Allomicrovenator sp., assembly GCA_041554035.1. GTDB lineage: Bacteria > Myxococcota_A > Bradymonadia > Bradymonadales > Bradymonadaceae > JBFFMO01. The sequence goes on from JBFFMO010000815.1 coordinate 1,182, forward strand.
GCCAGCGCGCAATTCACGCTCGAGCGTGTCCCTAGCGCTGTCATAGAATTTCACGACGTCTTCGGGATAAAACCCGGTTTTTAGAACGCGTGTCGGATCCAGATGAATCATGTCGGCCATGATTTCAAGCGGCCGGGCCAGGTCCTGCCGAAGATCGAGATGTGCCAGGGCGAGGTACATCATCACCTCGGCCATCTGAATGGGTTCGACCAGGTCCCATCGCACGCTCTGATAGATGGCCAGCGCCTGCTCAAGGCTTTTCACCGCCCCTTCCGAATCAAGTTCCTTGTACTTCGTCACGCCGAGTTCGGCCCATGACGCGGCGAGCCGGATGGACTCATCGAAAGCAGGTCGAGTCTTCACGACCTTTCTCAGCGCCTCGCCGTCCAAAAGCTGGAATTGTTCGGGACGCGAGCGCAGCTCGGCTTGAATGCCTCGAACCAACGCATCGGCCGCACCCAGCGCCAGGCCTGGCTCTTCCACACCAACGTAGACGATTGGCATCACCACGACGCGTTCGGCTTTTTCTTGTGCACTCAGGGGCAAGGCCCAAAGAATCACGATTAGAATGAAGAAGGAGCGGCGCATCGGAACCATCTCGAGGGTACCAGAATGTAGCCCACGGAGATTCCACGCGGCAAGGCTGCACGGTGCTTAACGACCCGAGAAGTAGGCGCCTTCGACGTTACTGGTGAAATCGCTTGACACGGATTCGCCCAGTTGGACCGCATCGCCACTGAATTCGACTTCAGCGGGGTTTTCGACGGTGAAAGCTGGATCCATGATTCCGTCGACAAAAAACGCTTCGATGGTCGCGTCGGGTATCTGCCACTCGCTATACGCGCCAAATTCGTCTTCGACCAAAACATTCACTGACCATTCGAGGTCAGGACTTAAGGTGCGCCCCGGGGCCTTGAACAAGGAAGATGTGTCCATGGTGGTTGGCGGGGTCGTATACGGCAAGGCGGTTGGGCCCTGAAGCGAATCGGCAACGGCATCCAAAAACTCGGCGACCTCGCTGATGAGCAAGTCATCGGCTTGAGTCCATTCAAAGACCGTGTTTTGTGACCCTGACTGCCCCAGTCGAAGTGTTTGAGCGCCTCCCCTTGCGGCCTCGGCAAACGAGGCACCAGCCTTCGTAAGGCGAGCGGGGTTCTCAACCACGCGCAACAACTGGGTGCTCAGGAAGCGCGACACGTAGTCGAAATAAAACCAGTCTTCGACATAACCGGGCTCTTGAACTCCGACATCCTCCCATTGAGCCCCGAATCCATCGGAGAGGCTCCAAGAGTACTCGTAGGCTCCAAAGAAGTATGAAAGGCCGCGAACTCCAGAAATAACCGTTCGCAGTGCGGCAAGTTCTGATTTGCCCATCACCAGATTCAGACCCTGGTCGTGAAAGACTTCGCCCGGCAGGAAATAGGTTTTGAAGGTCGAGGACTCGATGGCCGTTTGCAGATTCCTCTCGATGATGGAGAGGTCGTCGGCAACGACTTCGAGTCGATATACAATTGGGCATGTAAAAATGAAGATTCCATCCGTTTCGTTAATATTGCAGATGAACACAATGAATACTCTATTACACGTGCTGGTCGTGCGGGGACCAACAAGTGGGTA
>JBFFMO010000816.1:0-2783 GCA_041554035.1 Allomicrovenator sp.
CAACTCACTCGAGAATAACCCTGATGTGCCTCGTCTGCTCAGCGGCGAAGGTGTCGCTCAGTTGAAACTGAAGCGTTTTCCTGAGGCTGAGGCCAGTTTCACGAAAGCCCTTGAGCTCGACCCCAGTCAAACCACCGCGATCTTTAATCGTGGCGTGGCGTTCATGGCTGAGGGCGAAACCGAGAAAGCGGTCCAGGGATTTGAAGATTTTGTGTCTCGCGCAGACAGCGAGCGCGACGAAGCTCGAATTGTTGCCGCCCAGGGCTTCATTCAGCAGATTCGTGAGAAAGCGAAAGAAAACTAGACGGCGACTCACGGAGCGGTCTAATCGAGAACATTGCCGATTCTTTGGAGCCTGTGTTAGAAGTTCCGAAGCGTCCTAGCAATGAATTATAGAACAGTTGTCACACGGGTTCGGGTCTCTTGACGTAACTCCACTTTGGTTGTGCTTCGAGGGAAGCGGATCGAGTGTTCGTCATATTCCAGCCCCTGCCACGGAACGAATCGAGCGATGGATCTCAAAACCCAGATTCAGCATCATTTCGCCGCACTTGAATCAAACCCAAACCTTCTGGGCTCGGCTTCGCGCTTGCTCCAGTTGTATGGCACACCGAGTACACTGGTAGAAGAACTCGTTCAGCGCGCCGAAGAAGCGGGGCCCGGAGAAGTCGGGGCACGGTTCTACAGCGAGGCTTGCGCCATTTCACTGTTGGTGTCCAAGGACCCGGCACTCGCGGGCGCACTGTCCGATCGGGCCGTGGTGATCAGCGAGGGGACGGCCGCATGGCCTGAACTCAAGCTCCTGCTATTCGCGCTGACCGATGACGTGGAGGGCCTTTATTCGTATTTTGGCACTTCAGTTGAAGCGTTGCCCGACTCAGCTGCGAAAAGCCGACTTTATTATCGAATGGGGCAGTTGCTTCATTTGGCATTTGTCGATTTGGACGAAGCGAAGAACGCGTTCGTTTGGGCTCATGATCTTGATCCGGACAACTTGGCGGCTCTTTGGGCTCGCGAAGACGTGGCACGCGATCAGGAAGATTGGGGCACCTACGCCGAGTTGCTCTACAACGAAGTTCAGGCACCCAGTGATGTTGGTCGTCAGCTCGACGCGATGTTGGACCTGGGCGACGTCTATCGCGATCGCCTTGAGCAGCCCGACGGTGCGGCCCAATGTTATGCGACCGTGTTCGAGACCGATCCCACCAATGCTAGAGCTCGCGCAGCCCTTGAGGCTCTCGGTTACGAATTGCCCGAAGAAGACCTTGACGTCGAACCCCTGTCTGTGGAGGCCGTCCTTGAGCCGTCAGAGGCTGAACTTGACGAGGAAGCCAGTCTTGGTGAGGAAGCCAGTCTTGGTGAGGAAGAGAGTCAGGTGGACGAAGAAGCGGGAAATAATACCGTATTCGGCGTTCCAATGATGCCTCACGTCGAAGACGACGATGAAGAAGAATCGGCTGCCAGCGAAGCTGCGGATGCCGTGGCCGACGAAGAAGAGATCGACGAGGTTGAAGCTGAACTGGCGGAAGATGCCGATGAATTCGACGCGGATGAAGAGTCGGCTGCGTCCGAAGCGGATGAAATCGCCGCCGAAGACTCGGCTGCGTCCGAAGACGACTCTGAAGCCGAACTGAGCTCGGAAGCCGCCAATGATGTGGCTCCCAGCGGGGAAGTTGCGTCCGCGGATTGGCGTGATCGTTTTGTGGCGTGCCTCGCACAGGCTTCTCGCTCTGAAGGGGCGGAAGCGGTCAATCACCTAGTGAAGGCTGCCAGAATCGAGTTTCGTCATGCTTCAACAAGCGACGAATCGATGCGCCTGTGGCGCGAGGCGATTGCTCTGGGCGTGGAGTCTGAGCTTTATGCTGAAACATCGTTTCTCTTTAATGATGAGAAGCTCTGGAAAGAGCTGGTCAACGAAAGCGAAGACGCTTCGTTGGTTTCGCACGTTCTGATTGTTCAGCTGCGCGATGCCGAAGCCGCAAAGGCCAAAGGCGCGTCGTCCGAGGAACTGCTCTCGGATTTGAGCGAGGGAACCGAAAACTGGCGTAAGTTCCAGCGGACCCTTGAGACACGTTGGGCGGACCTGGACAAGGACGAGCAGGCACGTCGTGTCTACTGGCGCATGGCCGACATCGCGCACGCCATTGACGACGTCGAGAAAGAGATGGATGCCTTGCGTCGTCTCGATCGCCAGATCAAGGACGATGCGCTCACCAAATATCGGCTTCAAGCGATTTACCGAGCCACCGAGAAGTGGCCGATGTACGTCGATCTGTTGAAATCCGAAGCGGCCGATGCCGCGGCCGATCCGATCGAACATGTCGATATTCTGCAAGAGATGATCGTGGTTTACCGCGATCACATGAATCACGACATGATGGTCGTGAACACCTACAAGGAAATCCTCGACATTGAGCCGGCCAACATGGTCGCCCTTGATGCGTTGGTGGAGTTGTACGACAAGCTCAATCGCTCATCGGAATTGATCGCGACGTTGCAGACGAAAGCAGAGTTGGTCGAAACCAACGCTCAACGTGTGCAAATCCACAGCCATATCGCGTCGCTCTTTCTGGATCGTTTCAGAAATCAAGCCGAGGCGATCAAGTCGTATGAAACCGTTCTCGAGCTCGATCCGTTCAACGCTGATGCGATTACCTTCCTCAAGGATATGTACGAGAAGCGTCGCGAATGGGAGAAATTGATTGAGGTCCATAAACGCGAAGTCGAGACGTTCGAGTCAGCCGCTGAAAAAGCCGCGGGCTTGAAGCTGATCGCTGATTTGG
>JBFFMO010000817.1:0-2778 GCA_041554035.1 Allomicrovenator sp.
GAGCGCGCACAGTCGCCGAAAACTCGAAGCGTTTTTCAGGGTTTTCGAACACCTCCTCCCCGACCAATTCGTCGGGCGTGGCCACAGATACAGAGCGTTCGGTGAGCAGATGCTGGGCGATCGCTGCCAGCATTTTTGTGCACATGGATTCTTGAATCCAGCCAGCGGGAGTCTCCAAACGCGCGATGCTGCACGTCGCTACCATATCGCTGGACGCGGTTTCAAAGAGCTGGATACCGAGAGGACTCCGCCTGATGCCAGAAAATACGAGCAGGTGGATCAGGCTCTCCGTCTGGTCGAGAAGATCCTCAAGTGGAGAGATTCCACCCGGCGTGGTTGCGTCGAGCAAGGTCATTCGGTGAATCGGCCATTCGTTTTCCCGACGTGCTTTGACCCACTCCACATGCTCACGCAGCGCGGAGAGCATTTCGTTACGTGGCCGTTTGGAATCTCCGTGCCCAGGAAGAATGCCGATCTCCTGCATCCGCCAGCCCACGCCCACGCTCTGCGCGCCGCCCGGGAAAACAGCGCTGAAACGTTCAACGATAATCTCGTGTACGGCGCTCGCCACGACCTCAGAAGCCTTGGTGGTCATGGGCTCCCCGTGTTGAGTCACGATAAGAATATCGAGCAGGAAACCGCCGCGCCGCCCTGGAACCTGCCTGAGCAGGGCCGTCAAAGCATCGGTGAGGTCACCAAAGAGGCGCTCCTTGAGGATTTCCAATGGCTGCGAGAGGTTTCCGAGCGCTTCGGCCGACGCGTGGACAAAGCGCACGGCGAGAGCTGGTTCGCCGTTTCGCTCCAGAGCGCATGCATTCAGATAATCGAAACACGGTTCGAGGTCTTTGCCGACACGTATAAGCAGGACTCGATGCACGTTAGCTCAGCTTGTTTCGCCATTCGGCAAGCAGCTCTTCCTCACTTTTGAGGAACGCCAGCGCGGGTGATTCATCTGGGTTGGCAGCTTGCTCCAACTTCCAGATCGCCTCGTCGAGGACCTTCAAGTACGCATCGACGAGCGGCCGAACCGAGGATGCGGCGTTTCGAAGCGCATCCATATGCGTTGCTTCGAGCTTGTCCGCGATCCGACGGCGAGTGCGTTCATCGAGCGTCTGCAGGTTGGCATAGGCTTTGGGCCGACTTTCGCCGAGCACCGCGCCAAATGTACCGATTTGCCAGTGGACCCCATCCGCATCTTGCGAAAAGAGCCCTGTCGCAAAACCGAGCGCGAAGGTGATGCGCCCCTCTCGGTCAGCGTTCTTCCGTTCGTCGGCCTTTCCTTCATTCGGGTCGAGATTCGGCAGCCCGTCTTCCCACGAAGACTCGATATGAAGGGGATATCCTCGGTCTTCTGGAGGTCTTGCCATGACCCGAAGGTAGGCGGACTTCAATTCGTGATTCACCCGGCGGTAGTAGAAGAGCGGAATTCCCAGATTGGCCCGGTAAAAAACCAACGCCTTTTCGTCCATCCAGTTTGGAATGTTCTGGGATTGAGGCAAAACCTCGTCGATGAGCGAACCTAGTTTTTCTTTGTAAGCAGGGTGGACGCCCACCAGCGCAACACGTGAATTGATCACGCGGTCGTCTTCCACTTCATCAAATGTTGCCAGGGGATTGGCCTTGGTGTCGCAGAAGCGCATCTTCGACTTGATGTAGTCTTCCATTTGCTTGTGTGTTGGCTCCTGATCGGTCTCGTCGCGGCGGTACTGCCGGACAAAATGATAACGGGCTTCGTAGAAGAGTGCGTCGGCCAGCAGCAGCCCTTTGTCAGACAAGTCGGTGCCTCCCTTGCGCGTCCCCACGATGTCAGGTCCAAGCCGTTTGCGACCCAGTTCAACGAGCTCCGAACGAATCTCGTTAGTGATTTCGCGCGAGGTCTTCGACACACGTCGGCCGGTTTCATCGGTGCGTGGATTGAACGCCTCGGTGATCACGTCAAAAATCTCGTGCTCGCTGAAATACGCGAGGTCTCGTCCACCGGAAACAAATCGGTCCTCGAAATAGAGATCCCAGAGCCGTTCGCCGCCAATCTCCTGCAGCGCCTCAACGTCCAAGCTGTAGGCGTTGCTTTGCCCGTCTCCGTGCGCGAAGCGACCCGTCAATCGCGCGTCTTCGGCTTCCTTTTGCAGCGAGTCAATCGCGTCAACCGCGTCGACAGCCACGGCACGGAACGACTCAAGTCTCATCTCGAAGTGTTCGATCGCGTCTCGCAGGAATTCCAGGGTGAACTCGTCCACCAGTACAGCTCGCGCGCCGTCGACCAGATCGCCGTTGAAGTATTGAACGAACGCGGTTCGAGCGAACTCGAAGTCTTCATTTCGTCGTTTGACCCGCTCGGTGAGCGTCCATTTTGCGGTCTCGACCAGGGCGTCGCGATGTTTTTTCATCTCGCTGCTGACAGCGTCGGAATCGAGGTCCACCTGAGACCGAATTCCGTCGATCTTCTGGTTCAACTCGTCGATTTTCGCACGCAGCGTGTCTTTCATTTTGATCAAAAACACCCGCTGCGCGTAGGGCGTCGCATGGTGTTTCTGAAAGAAATTACGGATCAGTTGTCCGGAACGCAGATCCTGACGCACGGTCTCCCACATGGCGCGGACCCGACCGCGCGACGAGTTCACCTCGGAGCGTAAATCATTGAGTTCGCCGTCGACCTTGATGCTCTGTTCGATGATGTCGTTCGCCGACACGGTATGAAGCTCGACTCGAGTCCCAACGTCGCGTGAGAACTGTTCGACAAGGACCCAGAATTCTTCGTCGAGCTGGCCGCCCGTGGGC
>JBFFMO010000818.1:0-2777 GCA_041554035.1 Allomicrovenator sp.
AATCAAAAATCCACGCTGTGTCCTCACAGAGGGCCTGAATCGAGGTCGAGCCCTGTTTCACGCAGTGTCCTGCTGTGATCAAGATATCGGGCGCAACCAAAAATCCGGAGCAGCCGGCAATGACAGGTTGGCTCGCAAACTTCGCGTCGTCGCAGAGGTATTTTTCGGTCTGAAGCGTCTCGGGCGGCTCAGCGAGCTCGATCAAGTCCGCTCCAAAACTAAGGCGATGACGAGGCACCATGGCTGCCACCGACTTCGTGGCGACGCGCAACGTTGAAGCCTCGTCGAGCGAATAGACGTCCAATCGATCATCGCTTCCAAACACGTCTCCTTTGCCGCCTTCGCCGGAAGGCTGGACGACGGCAGGCGGAGCGGATTCCTCACTCGATTCGGGAGCGGTGCAACCGGCCATCGCCACCGTCACAGCGGTCATCGCGAACGCCCTGGAACCGATTTGCCCGCACATCGACCATGAGTTGGTGAGAAATTCTTTCATAAGCCGACGCCTGTTTTTAAAAACGAGGGCCGATGTTGACGTGGTTGCCCGGGCGCGTCAATCGCCATACGCTTCTGCGGTTCGCATACTTCCTTGCCCGCATCACCGTGTGAATCTGTTACCGGGTATGGAGTGAGTGTGAGGTTTTGCGCCGTGGACTTGGGTGGCACGATGAAGGTGTTGTTAGTGATGATGACATGTTTGGGGGCCTTTATCGGCCCGTCGATGGCTTATGCTGCCGACGAATCAGCGGACGTGCCGCTCATGGATGACTTCCGCTTTGGCTTGGCGTTCACCAGCACCGTGATTAACGAAGATGGAGGGTTCTCGGCGGTCGCGGAATACAACCTCTTTGCATACGCCTGGTTCGGGGCGCAGCTCGCCTGGAACCAGATGGGGACAGACCTTTCGGAAGTTTGGCCTGCTGGCACGTTGCGATGGGTCGCTCCGGGGAGCGCCGTGGGCGATTTTCAGGCCTTTGTCGCCGTCGGCGGTGTAGGTCATGGAGTCAATTTTCGGATCGAAGCCGGCCCGATATGGAAATTCGGCGTCAGTGATGTCTCGTTGACCGTTGGTTTTCTCCACGTGAATTCGGCGGTGGAACAATTTCCCAAAGACTTGACCGGTTATTGCCTGACCTTTGGCGCCTTTTGGCCGGGACATTGATGATTACCAACGCCAAATATTTTGCCTGCATTATTGCGATTGTGGCCACTCGTGCGTTGGGGCCTGTGCCGATCTTTGCCCAGGAATCCGGCGAGAAGTGGAAGATTAGTTTTGATGAACCCGAAATTAATCACTGGTTTGATTTGTGGCCTTTTGTCTCGGTGCTGGGAGGAGTGGCCTTGGCCAGCGACTCTGTCGGGCGTGATTTTTTCCCGTTGTACGACTTATGGGGCCCGATGCTCGGAGTCAGGGCGGGGCTCGGACTTCCATCCGGTTTTCGGCTGGTGCTTTCGGCGCAGAGCCTACCCTACACTCAAGACGATGACACATACTTCAGCTCAGCGATTTTGACTGCGCGCGCTGGCGTAGGGTATTGGGTTTATTCCGTTTATGTGGGGCTTCAGTATGGCATAGGGACTGGGTTTCGGGTCTTTGACGACTATCGCATCAACGCTCAGACCCAAGAATGGTCGCTGTCCCAAGAGTTGTCGCTCGTGGTCGATTGGCACGTGTCGCAAGGTTTTTACACATGCGAGGCCAGCATCAACACCTTCTTTGGCGGTCTTTTATGTGGCTACGGCTGGACGTTCTAACCGTTGATGTGGGCATGGTGATTGATACTGTGGACAATGCAATCTAACGTCGATCTGAGAGTCAACCCTTCGCTTTCGAAAATCTCCTATGTCACTCTTGGTATGTGAGTTCGGTCAGTGGGATCCAGTCTGGTTTCTGGGGCAAAAACGGCAATCCGTTAGACACAACGTCGATATAGAACCGTCGTCGGGTGTGAATCGCCGTGCCATGGCCCGCGAGTTCGAGCAATCGTTGTTTCGTGTCTGTGGCGAGGTCTGATGTCTGGAATACATCGCTGTCCTTCGTGCCGCGCTGGTAGTTGGTTTGCAGCATTAGCGCCGTAGAGCCAATAATGTGCAGGGTGACCTTGTTGTCAGCAGGCCACTTCCAATCGTTGTCAATTTCGCGGAAAAAGTCCTCAATCGCTGACACGCGAACCCCTTAGCGCTTGGACGAAATCATCTGGATGGAGGGCCGTGATGATACTCCATCGTTTCGATATCCTCGACCGTGATGCCTTTGTTTTTGCGAGGGTAGATTTGCTGCGAATCGAAGCGTCTAAGATGTCTTCTGGCAGCTCGTCGTCCCCCCCCTCGTTGGTGCGTAGGCGCTGGGATGCAATCTCCAGAAACTGCGCGAATTGAACCGCCGCCCGTAGATACTGTTTGCGCCACGCGCCCGACGGAAGGCCCGATAACTCGTCATGGATCGCAGCTTCGACATTTTCGATCAGCCAGCCCAAGCGGTTGTCGAGTCCGAGCGCCAGAAGGTCGGACTCGATTCGGCGCAATCCGAGGTGATCCGTATTCGCCACTAACACCGGCGCGAGCGCTGTCACTAGGCGTGCCGACCCATCGACGAGCACCTCGACCACGACTCGGTTGACCTCGTCGAGCCGTTCGCTTGGAACGACGCCCTCGTTCTCGCGCAGGTGGAGTGCGCCGAGCCTTGCCAGTGCGTTCTGGAGCTGAGAATCCGTGGGTGAAACTTCCGGCAGAAATTGCGAGACGGTGACGTTGAAGATCTGGAGAAGCAATACAAA
>JBFFMO010000819.1:0-2774 GCA_041554035.1 Allomicrovenator sp.
CGATGACGTAGGTTGGTTTTTCGTGGGTGGTTGGATGGCAGGTGGCAATGCAGCCACCTTGATCGACCGAAACGTCCACAACAACGGTGCCTTCACCCATTGAGGTGATGTGCTCACGGGTCACCAGGTGCGGCGCCTTGGCGCCAGGAATCAAGACCGCGCCGATCACGAGGTCAGCAGTGGTCACCGAATCACCGATGGTTCCGGCGTTCGAGTGAAGGGTCTGGATTCCATTTCCGAAGATATCATCAAGGTAACGCAAGCGATTGAGGTTCGTGTCCAAAATGGTCACGTGGGCGCCCATGCCGACAGCCATTTTGGCAGCGTTGGTTCCTACGGATCCACCACCGATGATGACGACCTTTGCTCGCCCAACGCCTGGAATTCCGCCAAGCAGAATGCCCTTGCCGCCGGCTTCGCGCTCGAGGCTTCGCGCGCCGACCTGAATCGACATACGGCCTGCGACTTCGCTCATGGGCTCAAGCAATGGCAATCGGCCATCATCAAGCTGGATGGTTTCGTAAGCGACGGCTGCGACTTCCTTCTCGAGCAGGACGGTGGCCAGCTCTGGCACGGCTGCGAGATGGAAATAGGTGTAGATGATCTGGCCGGGCTGAATCCGCGAGTATTCTTCACGAAGCGGCTCTTTGACCTTCACGATCATGTCAGCAATCTTCCAAACTTCGTCGGCAGTATCCAGAATCACAGCACCCGCATCGACGTAGGTCTCGTCAAAAATCGCGCTGCCCTCGCCTGCTCCTTTCTGCACGAATACCTGGTGGCCGCGCGCGGTGTACTCACGCACACTCGCTGGGATCATTCCGACACGGTACTCATGATTCTTAACTTCTGTTGGGACGCCGATTTTCACTGGGAACTCCTAAATTTTGACGAATACGCGGGGACTATAGCCGTGGCATACACCCCATGCAACGCGCATAAATAGTGAACGAACGGTCACTTTTCGGTTCGTAAATACGAGTCACTCGACTTCGCGAAATACGTCGGCGAGCGGGCGTCGTGGCGTCTCTGGGACCGATGCGGCGTAACCCATCATCACCACGCCCACGATCTCTTCGACCGTGGGATCGATGCTCAGGAGCTCATAGGTGCGCGGGTCCCTTGTCGCAGGCCCGGTGCTCCATTTCGACCCGACACCTTCGGCCCATAAAGCCAATGACAGGTTCTGAATCGCACACGCGATCGACGCGTAGTCTTCTTTGCGGCGGAAAGGGTCGGCATCGATGACTTGAGACACGACCAGGAAGACGGGGGCCATCTCGAGTTTTTTTGCCACCATTTCCCGTTGTCGCTCGCTTGGCGTTCCACCAAATTTCGCCTCTGCGGCGTAGTCGACAAAGAGCTTGCGTGATTTGGGGCCAACCTTAGTGAAACGCCACGGATTGGTGAGTTTATGATTAGGCGCCCGAATTGCGGCCTCCAACGCCTTTTCAACGATTCCGTCCGGCAATGGGTCTGTCTTAAAGGCCTGGATGGTTCGACGCCCCATCAATGCTTCCATCACGTTCACGGTTCTTCCTTGCTCAGGACGTCTGAGTAAATCGTCCAATTCTGGTTTTGAAGCTCTTCTTTGACGAGGGCAAAGAATTTCTCTTTCTGAGCGTCGGTGCGCAGGGCTCGACTGGCGAGTGCCTGGACCTCGTCGGCGGTGGGCTTTTTCCCTTCGACCCGCTCTTCGAGCAGAACAACATGCCAACCGAACTGAGTCTTAAACGGACCGACCACCTTTTTTTTGCCAAACGCTTCGTCGACTTCCCGGGCAAAATCGGCGTCCACGTTCAGCCATTGCGGTGGTGGACCCAGATGGACATCGCTCGGTTTCGGAAAGACCAGGTGGAGGTCTACACTGACCCGCATCCCAGGTGATGCTTGTTTCTGGGCTGCAACAAGGTCCAACGAAGTCGGTTCATCACCCAAGACTCCGAGCAGGCGCTGAGCCTCGGCTAACAACGCGGGATCGTCGACTGAACCACCATCCACGCTGGGACGAACCACGAGGTTCGAAACGCGGTACCCCGTCGGTGTCGCCAGCAAGCGCTCAAATTTCGAGACGTCTTCTGGAACCGGGGCTTTGACCGTTTCGACTTCCTTGGCGAGCAGCGACCGGACGAGTCCCCTTTTCCTGGCGAAGTCGTAGCGCGCCGCACCACCGCGTCGTTCTATGAGCGCCTGATCGACCAGCGCTTCACGCAGTGTCAGGGCCTTTGTGACTTCCTCAGCGGAAAGTGCGGGGTGGCGTTTCCAATACGTTTCGAACTCGGATTTCGAGACTTTGCGACCGTTCACCTCGAGCACCACAGGTGCTTCGGCTGGCCACGTATTCAAGGCCTCGTAAACCGTGGGTGGGTCGGAACACGCCATGGCGAACACCACGGCGAGCAAGGAAAGACGCCTCATGACCGGTCCTCGCTCCTTGAGACCATCGCAAGGCGACCGGCCTCGACGCCCGATCGAACGACCAGGATGCCAATTCCCACAGCGATCAAGCCGGCCACATAGTCTTTTTGGGCCAGGAACTCGACGGCTCGATAAAAAAAGAGGGAGCTTCCCAAAAGCAGCGCAATGCTTGCTGTGTCGTAGGCAATCGTTCGCATGAGTCACACAATCAGAAGAATCACCACGAGGAACACAATAATACCGGACTCGATTCCCAGGCGCTTCAGCACAAGGGGAACCGTCGTTTGTTTCACTGAATCCAGTGCCTTTCGGCGCACTTTTCGACGGTCGTATTCGAGGTTCAGCAGCGGTACGAC
>JBFFMO010000820.1:0-2770 GCA_041554035.1 Allomicrovenator sp.
CACTCGCGACGCAGCAAACGCTCGGATGGAAGATTTAATGAAAACCGACGACCGCATGAATCCCGAAAAGAACCCCATGCCATTCGACGGCCTGCGCCTAATCTACGGCGGATTTTCCCCGGTCGTCGTGATGCAAAAATAAAAGGACGTTCAAAAAGAATGTCCCAGCAAGTTGGCAATCTCGTTCTTGCGTAGCTAAATCAGCCCTGCGTGCCGCTCACTGCGAGCCGCTCACGGCTGAAGCCCTGCGCCAGAGTAGTGCACCGTTAGGCTGTAGCCGCCGATATCTGTAGTGATGGCCGTAACGATGACGGTCGTGTCCTCAGGCTTCAGCATGACCTGGCAAAGCGGTGAGCCTGAACACGCGTAGAGCTGATTCGAATAACCGCCGTACACGTTGACCGACCACGTGCCGTTGCCACCGCCGGTAATGGAAGCCGAGAGTGGGCTCCCAGGATCAACATTAAAAAAGTACGAATCCGGCGTGCCAACGGATGCGCTTTCATTCTTGGTGAACGTTTTCATCGCCCACCCGGTCGTGTCGTACACACCCGGCATCGTCCCAGCGTCGGTTCCTGAATCGGCACCCAGGTCTGCCCCCGAATCCATGCCGATGTCGACGCCAGTATCACTGCCAGAATCCAGCCCGACACCCGAGTCATTGGCCATATCGGCCATCGCATCTAAGCCTGCATCCAGATTGCCACTATCCGAAACTGACGCGTCCCCACCGACATCCGAATCCTCGGCGTCGGTGGAGCTGCCATCCGTGGCGGCGTCAGCTTGATGTTGAGCTGCATCCAGGTCATCACCAACGACCACCTCACAGACTCCCGAGTGAATCTCGTATCCCGGGGGACACGGTGATTCCTGGGCGTCCGAACAAGCCGCCGCCGTGACAAAGGTCACAGCCATTCCAAAACGAAGTGTGTACATAATAATTACTTAGAGATTTGGTATTCGCCAATCTGCATCATGCTCCAGTCGCCCGCAAAATCGGTCGAACCGACAAGTGGCGTCATCGCAAACTGCAATTTTTGAAGGTTTTCGGTCGTGGCTTCGACCTTCACTGCGACGTCGTTTGAACCCTCGGCTTCATAGATGACACCGGCTTCGTCGAGTGCGCTCAAAAAACCAGCGCGGGTCCGGGCACGTTTGGCGACAAATTCCGCGTCTTTTGCGGCGTAGTCGTTACGCAGGAAGAATTTGGGCTCGTAGTCGGCAAATAGTCCGCCCATTCCAAGACGGAATTCGCGTGGTTCGATCGTGTATTCTTGACCGGTTAAATCTGCGACGATGGCTTTTTGCCAGTACCAATATCCGCGGCTTTTCAGCAGCAGTTCAAGGTATCCCGCGAAGTCGACGGCCATCGTTTCCATCTCTTCGCCACAGTAATGGTAATAGACCGTGGCGTTGTCCGAGCCGTCCAGATAGAGCGCAGCGCACGCCTCTGGGACAAAATAATCGACTGGATGCAGAGGCTGGAATTTCTTGTCGTCCCAGTCCTCGTCGAACCAGATCGAGTCTTTCCACGACGAAAAAACCTGCTCGATTTTCATCAGGCGGATATTCCCGTGAGGGCTACGGTCATCGCCGGCGGACTTCAACGCCCACTCGAGCTCAAGGCCGTTGGCTTGTTCGTAAAAGGCCCGCATCGATGCAGGCACATTTCCGTACGCTTCAGCCTCGGCGAATTCTTCAGCGCTGGCTGGTGGATTCACAACATATTTAGTGACGACGACATTAGGGTTGGCTCGCAATTCCTCGACCATCGCGTTGAAGCGCTCAAGGTAAGGAGCGTCGTCCAAAGGCAGGACCTGTGTACGAACCGGGATATCCAACGCTGCATCGCTTTCGACGGTTTCGTCGTACATCGAGACGCCACCACCCTCGGTGATTTGAAGGTTCAGCTTGGCTGAGGCGTCCATCGGAGTGCCCTTCACGTCGGCCCAGACTTTGAATTCAAGTCGGACGCGCGGGTCGTTAAACGCGGCTTCTGGCTCAAGGCCGAGCTCACGCATTGCGGCCGAGATATCGATGCGAATCATGCAGAAAGAATCCTTGACGACCTGCCCGCCCGTGCCCGTATACGGCCACGAAACATCGCTTCCTAAAATCTCGCCATCATTTTTTTCTTCGGCGATTTCGACTGAGCGGTAGGTGCCCTCGTCCTCAAGAATGGCGGTCAGACGGAAACCGTGATTCAGGATCTCGGCGTCCTTAGCAAAATGGACTTCGATGCGGCCTTTCAGGACGCTGTCGCTGAGTGGAAGTGAAGCGACACTTGGGTCGTTGCCCTCGATTTCAGTGATGAAAACGCTGACCCCATGTCCGCCTACGAAATTCTTAATTTTGTCGAAAAAACCCATGTCTAACTCCAGCAAGTTTGTTGTGGAGTCATCTTGGTGACTGGGATTGAATAGATCGACTGAAAGAATCTGAAAGAAGTCAGATTTCACAAATGTAAGTCTAGTTTGGCGAAACGAAACGAAGATCATCCACAAACAGCTCGCCATCAGAAATCTCAATCTCAATGGCCTCGATTTCGTCGTCCGAAGAAAGGCCAAACATCGCCATGGGTATATGCACTTGCGTGAAACGATTTGACAGGTTCATTGGGCCGGCAAATTCGAGCGCATCGACCTTTCGGCTGCGGGCTTCCTCGAGTTTCAGAGTGATGAAGAACGCGGATGCATTTGCGCCAGAATCAGGCCCTTTTATTCGCGCCTCCAGCGCCCAAGACGAGGGCACCAGGAGGTCGTCGACCTCG
>JBFFMO010000821.1:0-2763 GCA_041554035.1 Allomicrovenator sp.
AAATGCGGAAAGAACACCCGGTCTCCGCAACAGCTTCACGAGACCTTTTCGCACGCGGAGTCGCGTTTTTGTGGCTCGGCTGGTTCCTGACCATGCTTTTCCAAGCAAGCCTGATGGGCTCGCTGGGACTTCATGCGCCGGGTGAATGGATTCACCTGGGATTGGTGATTCTTTCGACAGCGTTGCTCCTGCTGGGCTGGCGCCACTCGACCAAGATTGGGTCTCATTTTGCAGCATGGTCACCGGGAATCTTGGTGGCTGCATGGGTGTTGTTCGCGGCGGTTGCTTGGTCCTACCGCTCTATTCTCGGTTTCTCGGTTACCCTCGGATAAGATAATGAAAATCCTCAAAGCAGAATTTATTAAGAGCGGAACCAGACCGCCAGATTGGCCAAAACACTTCCTTCCAGAGGTCGCTTTTGGTGGGCGTTCCAACGTCGGGAAATCAAGTCTGATCAACTCCTTGGTGAACCGTAAAAAGCTTGTGAAAGTCTCCGGTACGCCTGGTCATACGCAGTTGATCAACTTCTTCAACGTGAACGACAAACTGTGTTTGGTCGACCTTCCTGGTTACGGCTACGCCAAGGCTCCACTGGTCGAAAAAGAGCAGTGGGGGCACATGATCGAAGGCTACCTTTTTGGTCGCAAGCAATTGCGCGCCATGGTGGTGATTATGGACCTTCGTCGGGGCATCGAAGACGACGATATGATGCTGGTGAAGGCCGCTCCAGAACTGAAGATTCAGCCGATTTTGGTGTTCACCAAAGCGGATAAGTTTTCGCGGGCACAGCGCAAGAAACGCTGCGGTGAAATCGCCAAAGAAATGGGCGAAGATCCCGAAAAGATGCTTCTCTACTCGTCCAAAGATCATATGGGCCGTGAAGAGCTCTGGGGCCGAATCACACAGCTTTGTAATCTAGACGAAGAATGAAAATCTCGCCCTCGCCCGATGCCGTCGAGGGGTTCAGGACGCGGTTTGCAGCGGCTGCCGATATTCCTGGCCTTCGTGAGGTTGAGGTTTTGTCTCAGCCCTCGCCATGGTCGGACCTGGTTTTTGAGCGCGAGCTTGAGGTCCCACACAGTTCATTCTGGGTCGTGACA
The DNA here is from genome assembly GCA_041554035.1 of Allomicrovenator sp. GTDB lineage: Bacteria > Myxococcota_A > Bradymonadia > Bradymonadales > Bradymonadaceae > JBFFMO01. The sequence continues at coordinate 1,101 of JBFFMO010000821.1, forward strand.
GACGCAGATCGGATCGCAGGATTTCTTGTTTTTTGGGTCGTCTACGACGAGGTGCATATTCTGAACCTCGCTGTTCACCCCGATTTTCGACGTCGCGGCGTGGCAAATTCGCTGTTGGCAGCGTTGATGAAAGAAGCTCAAGAAAACGACATGACCTCGGTCACCCTTGAGGTTCGTGCCAGCAATGCTGCCGCACAGGCCCTCTATGCTGGCTTTGGTTTTGATCAAATTGGGCGCCGAAAGGGCTATTATGCGGACAATTCCGAAGACGCGCTTGTCCTCGCTGCAATCATCGAAGAACGACAGAAGATTTGATCAGATGGCCGGTGTCCCTTATACCGTCTGACAAGAACCAACTCTCAAAGCGAGGCCACTGTGGATGCTCCACTGAAGGTATTTTCGGGAAGCAGTCATCCAAAACTTTCGCAGGACATCTGCGACAGACTTGGGATTCCGCTTGGAAAGAGTCATACGGTCACGTTTTCGAACGAAAACATGATGGTGCAGATCGACGAGAACGTGCGTGAATGCGACGTTTTTGTGGTCCAGACTTCATGTTCACCCGTGCACACACATTTTTTCGAATTGCTGATGATGATCGACGCTCTGCGTTCGGCGTCGGCCGCAAGAATCACCGCTGTGATGCCGTATATTCCGTACATTCGTTCCGACAAAAAGGACCGGCCACGCATCAGCATCACCGCCCGTTTGGTGGCGGACTTGCTCGAAACCGCCGGTGCCGATCGTGTTTTGACGATGGACATGCACACCGCGCAGGCGCAGGGATTCTTTCGGAGTCCCGTCGACCATCTGATGGCCGCCACGCCCATTTGTGAGCGGCTTGAGCGTGAAAAAGAAGAAGACTGGATCCTGGTGGCCGCCGATGTCGGCGAGGCCAAGGATATCGGTAAATACGCCAATAAGCTCGATCTGCCTTTTGCCATCATCGATAAACGACGATTTGGCGACGACGAAAAGCCCAAAGCCGTGAACCTGATTGGTTCGGTGGAAGGCAAGACAGCGCTCGTGGTCGACGACGAAATCGCGAGCGGGGCGACGCTTTGTGAGGCGGCGACCTTCTTGCGTGCGAACGGCGCCACACGCGTGATTGCAACGGCGAGTCATGCCGTGTTCAGCGGCAAGGCAGCACAGCGAATCGCGGACGCCTTCATCGAAAAGGTGATCGTCACGGACACGATTCCATTGCCAGCTCAGCAGCTAAATTCCAAAATTGAAGTGCTTTCTGTGGCAGGGCTTTTTGCCGCAGCAATCACACGAATCCACGACGGAAGGTCGGTTTCGGCCCTCTTCTAATCACTTGAAACTTCAGCTTAGGAGTCAAATCATGACGCAGAACGATCCAACAGCAACACCCGCAGACGTCGCAGCAGCACCTGCAGACGCAACCACGACCGCCTCAGGGCTCGCCTCGAAGGTTTTGCGACCCGGCACAGGCACCAAACACCCTGGCGCTTCAGACACCGTCACCGTGCATTACGCAGGTTGGACGACCGACGGAAAGCTCTTTGATGCGTCCTACAAACGTGGCCAGTCGACTTCGTTCCCACTCAATCGTGTGATCTCGGGTTGGACCGAAGGTCTTCAGTTGATGGTCGATGGCGAAAAACGCCGATTCTGGATCCCTGAGAATCTCGCCTACGGC
>JBFFMO010000822.1:0-2761 GCA_041554035.1 Allomicrovenator sp.
CGACGACGCGCTCGAAGAGAACGACTCCAGGGACGTCGCCGCGAGCCCCGAAAAAACCGACGCATTCGAAGGAGTCGCCTGCCCCAACGACGAGGATTGGTTTCGCTTACCTGTGATCCCCGGAAGTCGGGTGTCCATCACCGTGAAATTCAAGAATCTAAGAGATGACGTCGATCCGGACGAACCCTTCGAAAGCTCACCTCAAGATTTCAACGTGGCACTCTTCGACAGCGCCGGGGGCCCAGCGATCGCGCAAAATGAGGGTGAAGACGCCGCGATGGAGACTGAACTTAAGGATCGCAAGGCAACCCGTACGATCGACAACGTTCTGCTTTCCCCTAACCAAGCTCAGGACGGTTCAATTCTGCTCCGGATTTTGGGGAAACAGGAGGCTGCCTACGATGTGGAAGTCCTTGCAATCCCGCCCTGCGCCGCCTTGCAAGAGCCTTCAGAGCCAAACGACAACCCTGAACAGGCGACCCCGGTTGGAGCCGAACCTGCTCAGGGTCACCTGTGTTTTGGAGACAGCGATTGGTATTCGATGGATCTGAGCGCTGGCGAGAGCTTGTTTGTGGATGTCGCTCCAGGCGTGGACGTCGAAACCGGACTTCCTGCGGTCGTCGAAGTGGAGATTATCGACGCTGAACGCGGGATCGTTGTCGGGCAAAGTGTCGCCGAAGGCGCTCTTGTCACAGCCGGACTGCGCGACTCCCGTCAGGCCGGAAAATTCCTGATCCATGTCAAACCAAAAACCGACAAGGAACAAGGCCCCTACTCCCTGACCACTTACAAATTCGCACCTTGCCCCGAGGGCGACGACCGACTCGAAGACAACGACGATGCGGCGTCAGCTGCAGCACTCGACGGTTCGCAGCCTTCGACGCGCTACCTGAGACTCTGTGACAACGATCTCGACTTCTTCAAGGTCCCAATTGACCCGAAGAAAAAGCGTCTAAATCTGGGTCTTTCGCTGATTTCTACCCCATCAAACCTGGACGACCCCGTCGCCCCGGCCATTCGAATCGACCGCATGAGTCCTACCGGCGACCAGATCGTGCAGGCAGGCATGCGCCCCCTCGCCACCGATCCAGGCGCCATGCCACTTGAGTCCGTATTGGTTGCCGAAGATGTGAGCGAAGAATCCGTGGTGGTGCGAGTTTCAGGCGACAGCGATTTTTACCATCTGGTTCTCCTAGATGGCGCGCAGGGAGATTCCGACGATAAGGGCGACCAAAAAGAAGAATCCGACAAACAAGAAAAACCCGGCGACGAATCAGACCCTTCGGAAGAGCAAAAAGACGAGGGTGAGCCCAACAAACCTCAGGACGACGCACCGCCCGAAGAAAAAGAAGGCGGGGACGAAGACGAAAAAGAGGGCGACAAAGGTGACTCCGCACCCAAAGAAGAGCCTAGCGACGAAGGCGAAAAAGGCGCGACTGAGGAAGAGTCCGGCGACGAAAAAGAAGACGGAAAAGAAGGCGAAGCCCAGGGCGACCAGGTCACCGACGTCGAGATGCAGCGCATCGACGATATTCTGAAGGCACTGGAATCTTCTGACGACAATTTTCAGATGCGTAAGGCTCTCAAAGAGCAACCAAATCGATTCATAGACAAGGATTGGTGATGCGAATCCTTATCGCTCTGGCGCTGGTGTTTTTTTCCACTGCAGCCCAAGCACAGCGGGGCTCCGACAGCGTTTCGGCCGCGATCCAACCCGAGATGGTCGAAGTCGCAAAACCCTTTCGCTACGACGTCACAATGTCGACGTATAGCAATGGCGAGCTGCAACTAAAGACCGCTCCTGAATTTGGTTCGTTGGAGGTTCTGGCGCGGACTGAGTTCCCACAGTTCATTACAATCAATAACGTCTCACAGCGCGTCCTCACCGTCTCTTGGACGTTAAGGAGCCGCGAGGTTGGAACGTTCACGATCGGCCCGCCCAAAGTCCGACTGGGCGACAAAGACGTCCGGCCAGAAAAAGCGGTAATCAAGGTCGTCGCAGCGGGCAAGGTCCCGCGCGCGGTCGCCCAGAAGAACGACCAAGTCTACGTTGAGGCGACCCGCGATCCCAGCGGTGCCGCGTATGTCGGCCAGCAGGTGAATCTGAGCTACGCCATTTTCAACGACGCGCGCATCTTTGACCCTCAGGTCCGCGCCGCAACAGATCCCCCATTGGACGCGTTCTGGGTCGAAACATTGAACGACCGCGCCACAGGTCAGCGACAATCGGTACCTGTTCGGGGACGTGTCATGAACAAGACGACCTTACGCAATTACGCGATCTTCCCACTTCGCGCAGGGAAAGCTGCCATCGACCCGATGGGAGTCACCCTTGCGACGGGCGGATTTATGTCTCGAACGCGTGAGTTCGCTGTCGAGTCACCCGCCCTCGATCTCGATGTGCTGCCCTTACCGCCTAACGCACCTGAGGGCTTTTACGAAGGCAATGTGGGGCAATGGGACATCACCGCGCTTGTCGATTCGCATACGGGCAAAGTTGGACAGGCGATCAATTTTCGATTGCGGGTGAGCGGTTCCGGTCTGATCACGCGCGTCCAGTTGCCCACGCTTCCTGCCATCGAAAACACGCGGATAGAGCCACCTTCTGAAGACCTTCAAAAGTCGACCCGTGGAAATCTGGTCGTGGGAACCAAGACGGTCGAATACAGCATCGTTCCCACCAAGGCGGGAACCCTCGTTTTGCCGCCCGTGACCTTGGTCTTCTTCGACCCGCTCACGGCCACCTATCAATCCCGCAGCA
>JBFFMO010000823.1:0-2757 GCA_041554035.1 Allomicrovenator sp.
AGTTTAAGGGCCGTTCTGCGCTCGATGACTCGGCTTCCTACACGTCCCGGTGAGACGTCGGTCAGGATCAGCTTGTCGCCAAGGCGGTCGTCGACAAGGTTCAGGCGAAGTCCAGAAGCGTCGTGTACTTCCCAGGCTTCAAAGACGAGGTTTTCGATCGCTTTTTTCGGCGCGTTTTCCAGAGTATTCAGAGTTGGTCGAAGGGCTTCAAGGCGCTGAACAACGCGTGCGCTTTTTGGCGGGTTGGGGATTTCTTTGAGTAGGGCCGTTAGCGAACCTGGTTTTGGTAATTGCCCTTTTTCACCCAAATCAAGTGTCGCTTTTGGTGACTCGCGAAGGGAGTTTAGAACCCAGCCGACGCCATGCCAGACCTCTTCGAAGGTCCATAGGAATTCTTCGAAGGTCATGTTTTCGGTGGCTTCGTCCAAGTAGGATTTGCCGCGTTCAAGGGATTCTTCGCGCTTCATGAGTGTCCTCGGCAGGCTTGATGGCGAGTGATGATACCATCAGCGGCATAAGAAACGATGCACGATAGCTGCGTTGGGGTTCGGGATTGTTGCGAGCATCCTGCCCGCAATATGATGTGATTGGTGCGCCAGGCTCCAGCCCGGCATTGCGACTCGCGATTGGCAAGTTTCAGGCAGGCGTGCTCAGAAGATGGATCAAGGACAGACGTGTTTTGGCTGGATCGGTCAAACCTGCCGGTGCAAATTTTGTCTTTGTTAGGTGTCGTGACGCTGCTACTCAGCTCGATAGTGGTTTTCGGTTCTCGGAAGCGTTTCTAACCTGTTGCTGCAGCATCGAACGTCCGCAAAAGTTGCGAGTGGAATTCAAACGAATGTTCAGCATTAGGTCTGCTGTGGAAACCAAACCTCTCGAGCTCCTCAGGAGCGCATACGATTTAGATTTGTCGCTCCCACAATGGCAGGAGTCTGTCGTCGCTGGGCTTTCGGCTTTGTTTCCAAACGCCGACTCAAGGTTTGGGTTCGTGTACGAATTAGACGGTACGGGGGTGCGTTTGCCACACGCCCACCAGAGTCCCGACGGAGTTCCACCGGAAATGGTGGAGGGCGTGATTCATAACCTAAGCCGGAAGGGCAGCGCGGTTCGGCTCTTTGACACTGTTCAATGCTCAACACTGTCCAAACGACTTCAAGAGTTGGGGGATGACCAAGCTGTAGCAACTTTTCGCGAGGCTGGAGTGGTGGACTGTGCCGCTATTTGTTCAGGTAATTTTACGGGCTCAGGATTCTTTTTTGGCGCGTTTCTTCCAGAGGCCACAGATCTCGGGATGGCGTTCCAGCGTCGCTGGATGGCGGTCGCGTCACACCTGGCCGCGATTCGCCGTCTGCACTCAATTTTGCAGGGTGAAGACCCGTTTGAGGTTGCTGAGTTTGTATTCGATCCAGCGGTGTCGAATGTCGTGAATGTTCGAGCCGATGCAAAGAGCCCAACAGTGCGTGACCGCTTGCGTCGTGCGGCTCTGAACTTCGATGACCTTCGGAAAATGGATACAAGCGAAGACGAACGTTTGGCTCGCTGGAGCGCTTTGGTGAGCGGACGGTGGTCGTTGGTTGACGTCTTTGACACAGACCGCCGCCGATTTGTCGTGGCTATCGCAAATATGCCGGAGGCTCGCCCGATCGCCGCGCTATCACAGCGCCAAACGCAGATTGTTGCGCTTCTAATGCAAGGACATACCCAGACATTCATTGGCTACGAACTCGGCCTTTCACAGAGCACCGTGGCCTATCATTTGACCCGAGTACGAACGCTGTTTCGTGCCTCGAACGATGTCGATTTGATGAACCGAATAGGTACCCTGTTGGAGGGGGGGATGTCTTCGGCGAAGCTTGGAGGGGCCGAGATTCAAGTGGCGGTGATCGAGTCCCAGAGGCTGGATCTTCCCGAGGCGTTGCGCGTCACTGTCTCGATGCTTCGGACTGGAAGCACGGCCCAAGAGATCGCTGCCACGCGTTCGGTGAGCGTCAAAACGGTTCATGACCAAATTGCTGAAATCTATCGACGTTTCGACGTTAACTCACGCACTGAACTGCTCGCGATTCTATCGCTTCAATGAATTACCCATTTGGCGTCCAAGGCCAATCTGAGAAAAGCCTCAAACAACACTTGGAGGTCTAAAATGCGCGTTTGGTTTGGATTAATGCTGTTCATCGCGGCATGTGGTGGGGATTCCGAAGAGACTACTGAAGGTGGGACAACCACAACATCTGCTCTAACCAACGTGAAAGCCACCTTTGGGGGCCAGTCGACAACATGTGGGCTTCAGCAAGACGGGACGTTGGTGTGCTGGGGTGGAGACCTGTATGGCACGTTGGGTCGGGGCCCAACGGAGGAGGGCCTTGCAGGGCAGCCCAAGTACGCCGCGCCCGTGGTGGGGGGGCTGAAATTCTCCGAGGCAGCTCTTTTCGATACTGCTTGCGGCGTAACGACCACTGGGGCGCTCTACTGTTGGGGTCCAGACGACCAAGGACAGCTCGGAGTTGAGGACGCAGACACTGAGCTGATAAGTTTGGGCGGCTTTTTCGACAAACTGGTGTCCAAGACTCCGTTAGAGGTGTTTCCAAGTGGGGTCAAACATGTGGGGGTTGGCCTGAATCATGTTTGCGCATCTTTTGAAAATGGCGACCTGAAATGCTGGGGCAGCGCAAAATCAGGCGCTGGCGGGGTGCTTGAGGCGATTGAGACCGGTGCCGCGCCCGCCGATTTGGACTTTGACGGTTCGAGGGTTTCGCA
>JBFFMO010000824.1:0-2752 GCA_041554035.1 Allomicrovenator sp.
ACTCGGAGAGACATAGGCTCCAGCCTTCATGGGCACGGATTTGGTCGAGGCGTTTTTCGGGCACCTGGGCCTCAAGCGTTGCGGCATCGATCGCGCGACCTTTCGATTCACATCTTGGGCAGGTGTTCATGGCTCGTCCTCGTAAGGTGCTTCGGTTCCGTCTTTCCCGCCGCCATTGGCCCGATGCTAAAACCAATCAAGGGCATCGACCTGGAGGGGATGTCACCATCGCAGGGTTGCTGCCGCAAAGTACAGAACCTTGCGACTCCGGGCGGGACACCCGAGCGGATCCGCGGCTAATCTTGAGTCATGTTTCTGTCGACGTGTTGTCCACCAAGGTCAACAAACGGAGGGAAGTGCCAGGCACCTCCTCGATCGTCCACCGGTCGGCCGCTGGGTCGGTCGGCGAATCGACCAGCAGTCCTGCCCGGTTCGCGGTGACTCGGTTGCCTTGGGCGTCTAGAACGACGACGGCCGATTCCACGTGGTCCAACACCCATGCTAAGGCCCGTCGCACCTCGGCTTCACGCTCCTCGTCTCCCCCGGCAACCTCATCGCGGGACTCCTGAAGCCACTCGTCGAGCAACCAGTTTAGGTCGTCCGCGATTTGTTTGACCTCGTGTGGCCCAGCGCTTGTGATGCAGCGTGCTTGCAGGTTGCCCGCGCGGACGCGTTGGGTTGTCTGGCGAAGTTCCTCGATGGGCAACTCGAGCCGAATGCGAAGCCGTCGGTACACGATAATCCCCAATGCCAGCGTCAATGCGCCGAGCAGGGCGGCAGCCCATGCGCCAGCCTGGCCAAGTCGTTGGGCCTTAGCGTCAGCTTGATCCATCGAGGCACGGTTGACCTTTCCGAGGTCTCTAAGCGCGGTGATCACGGTTTGGCGTGCGACGGGGTTGCCCGCAAAGGCGGCGGCTCGGTCGCGCTCAATAATTGCCAACAAGGGGCGTTCAGGTTCTTCGGTGACGTTGTCTTTCGCGCGGCCCATCGCGTCGTCGAACGCCTTTGGTACCGGGCCTTGCGGTCCCATTGCGAGCAACGAGACCATCTCTTCGACGGCTTCTTCGCTGTAGACGTTCTCTTGCAGAATCCGCTCAATGGCGGGCCCCATTCGGGTCAGCAGAGCAATGGCCAACATCGACAGCAAAATCTGAAGCGCAAGGATGGAGCCGATGCCAAGACTGACTTCGCGTCGCAGCCGCATCTTAGACCCTCTCCGTGAGTTGTCGTGCGTCGCTTTCCGTTCCGACGAGCATCAGAATGTCGCCGCGTTTCAGGGGTTTGTGCGGGTCGGGGATCGTCGCCTCCATGCCTGTTTCCGAATCGTGTCGGACCGTCGAAACAATCACCTTAAACCGTTTGGGCAGTGCGAGCTCGGCCAACGTTCGCCCCCAAAATGACTCTGGGGCGGCGATCTCAGTCAGGACGAGATTTCCGCCGAGTGGCATCACGTTGACGACGTTGCGCCACGCGAGCCGAATCGCCAGCCGTTCGCCGTAATTTTGCTCGGGATTGATGACTTCATGCGCGCCGACCAGCGTCAGAATGCGGGCGTGGAGCTCATCGGTGGCGCGCGCGATGATGTGGGGCGCGCCAAGCTGCTTGAGCAGTGCGGTCACGATGATGCTTCCTTCTCGGTTGTCGTCGCCGATCGCGCACACACACGCGTCTCGCCGGGACGGCGCAAGCGATGCGAGCGCTTCCTCGTCCATGGCGTCCATCATGACGGCGTCGGCCACATGCGGCGCGATTTCGTTGATATGTGCTTCATTGCTGTCGACGGCCAGCACTTCGCTGCCGTGTTGAGCGAGCGCGCGGGCGAGCGACATGCCGAACTGCCCAAGGCCGATAACCAGTGTTTGTCTTGGCATTTGGTCTCCTAGCCGATTGGAACCGGCTCCTCCGGATAACGTCGAATCAAGTGTTCTCGCGTGTTCGACGCGAGGAATACAAAAAGTGTGAGCGGCCCCACACGGCCAGCGAACATACAGGCGATAATGATGAGCTTGCCGACCTCGTCGAGGGCGCCTGTGCCGCCTGTCGAAAGGCCAACAGTGGCGAGCGCGCTGACGACTTCAAACATGGCAACGTCGAGTGGGATGGCCTGCGTAAGTTGAATGGCGCCCAGCGCCACGCATACGCTAAGCACGCCAAGTGTGGCGACGACCGTCGCGCGCATTACCGTGGCCATCGGAATTCGGCGTCTGAAAATTTCGACCCGTTCGTGACCTCGAACGACAGCGGCCACCGCAAGCAGCAGCACAGCGATGGTTGTGGTCTTGACGCCGCCGGCCGTAGAACCGGGGCTGCCACCGACGAACATTATCAGCACCATCACCGTCCACGTTGCGGGGTGCACCTGGGCCAAGTCGATCGAGTTGAAACCCGCAGTACGAAGCGTGACGGATTGAAAGCCGCCGTTGAAAACTTTGTCGACGAATGACATTCCAGCCAGCGTTCGATTCCATTCGATGGCGGTAATTAACACCGCGGGGGCCACGATCAGAATTGCTGTTGTCCACAACACGATCCGGGCGTGCAGGCTGCGCAGGGCGGGGTCTTTCCAGCCAATCATGGCCGCTACGACGGCCGGTCCAAGACCGCCCATCACGATGGTGAGGCCAATCACGGTCAGCACAAAAGGGCTGTCAGCGTAGGGCATTAGGCTGTCACTCTGAAGCGCAAAACCAGCATTGCAGAACGCGGAAATGGCCGTGAAAACCGCTCGCCAGGCGGCCGTGCCAACACCGTC
>JBFFMO010000825.1:0-2744 GCA_041554035.1 Allomicrovenator sp.
AGGCGGTCGCGCGCGACCCCAACTTGCGCTTCCAGTCCGCCGACGAGATGCGCTACGCCCTTGAAGAATACGCACATCGTAAGTTCCCGCCGGTGAACCACCGCGAACAGATGGCGCATTTCATTCATAATTTGTTCGGCGGGCCACCCCAGGACGGCATCGCACGCATGGATCGAAAACAATTTCTTTCCAGCGATGACTCGATGATCTTCTCGAAACCAGACATGGGCATGCTGCAAGGAATGCAGCTTCCTGGGTCGGTGCTTCCGGCCGATCGCACCGAAGTCTTTGATGGTCACAGTCGGCACCTTGAGCCCAACGTGACCGCGCACGATTTGCCGAGCAATCGTTTTCCTCCGATGGGCGGATTGCCACCGCAACCCATGAACAACATCGGCGGTCCTGCGCCTCAGCCAGACGTTCGCCCCTTCGTTTCTGCCCAGCCAAGTTCTGCCAGCGCGACGCAGAGTCTCGCGGCGCGATTGGCCCAACCGAAAATCGTTGTGCCGATTCTGGCTCTCGCGGCGGTCTTGTTGATCGCCCTCATCGTTTCTTTGACCATGGGCGACGATCCTGAACCCGTGGCTGAAGATGCCATCGCGATGGAGGACGAACCAGCCATCGCGGTCGGTTCAGCGGCTCCAGCAGGAGAGTCGGTCACCGTGCCTCTGGCATTGAATTCGATTCCCTCCAACGCCACAGTCAAGATCGACGGTGAGGCCAAAGGCTCAACTCCGATCGCTGTTCAGGTCGAGACCGGGAAGACGTACAGAATCGAATTCGAAAAACACGGTTACGCAGTGTTCTCGCAGGACCTTCGGGTCACCACCGACGTGGCCCCCCTTGAGGTGGTTTTGGTCGAGATGGACGGCGTCCTCAAGGTCGCGTCTTACCCCAGCGAGGCCGTCATCAAGATCAACGGACGTGAGGCGGGAATCGCACCCATGCAGCGCACGGGCCTGACCCCTGGCACCAAGTATCTCGTGACGGCGACCTACAAAGGTGACACCCAGAGCCGTGAAGTCGCCTGGGAGAAGGGCGAGAGCGCGATCATCGATGTGCTCTTCGAATTCGAGAAAGCCCCAGCGCCCGTGGTCGAAGCGGTTGTTGTGAACGAGGTCGCTGCTCAGCCCACGCGGACGCCTGTTCGCAGGACTCAACGAACCACCACACGAACCACCCCCAAAGCCGAAGGCAAGAGCCTGAGCGTATGGGGCGACGATAAAAAAGAAGAGCCTGAGAAAAAAGAAGACAAAGAAGAAGAAGACGACGGCTTGTCGGTTTGGGGATCCAAGAAAAAAGAATCCAAGCCCAAACCCAAACCTGAGCCCAAGGCGGCCGAGCCCGCGAAAAAGGCCGAAAAACTGAGCATTTGGTAATGAAGAAGACCAAGGTAATCCTGCGGCATTGCGATGCCTACGACGTCGAACGCATTCGAGCCATCGTACGAGAAGGGCTCGAGTCCCTAGATCTCAAACCCCACGGCAGGACCTTGCTCAAACCCAATGTGGTCGCCTCCGGCGAGCATTTCCCACACGCGTACACGCGCCCCGAGTTTGTTGAAGGCGTCTTGCTTGCCTTGAAAGACCGCGACGGAGGCATGGACGAGCTGGCGGTGGGAGAACGCTGCGGAATCACGATGCCCACACGTTTTGCCTACGAGAACGCGGGCTACTACCCGATGGCAAAACGAGCGGGCGCCAAACTTTATCATTTCGAGGAAGAAACTCAGGTCGAGATCCCGCTCTATCATGAGGGTCGTTTGCGAGATTCGATCTTCACGCCTGAGCCGGTCGCGAAGGCGGATTTTTTTGTAAATTGTCCGAAGTTTAAGGCCCATCCGTGGACCACCGTCACGTTTTCGCTCAAGTCGTATATCGGGATCCAAGACGATCGCCATCGCCTGATCGATCACGACCATAAGTTGAACGAGAAAGTCGCGGACCTTCAATACATCATCCAGCCTCAATTCATCGCCATCGACGCGATCACGGCCGGGGAAGGGCGCATGCTGACCCCGATTCCCTACACGCTCAATTTGGTGGCGATGGGCACCAACCAGGTCGCGTTTGACTCGGTTTGTTGCCATATCATCGGCGTTGATCCGCTCTCGGTCGAACATATCCGACTTGCGTACGAACGTGGTTTTGGACCCGTCAGTTTGGACGAGATCGAAATCGAAGGTGACGTCACTCTGGCTCAGGCCAAAGAACGTGCACGTGATTTCCAAGTCGGCCTGATTCGCGTCGAAGACTACTTCGAGGGCACGAATATCAAGGCATACGCTGGGCCACCTCCATCAGGAATCGAAGACGACTATTGTTGGGGCGGTTGTCCTGGCGCCATGGAAGAAGCGATCGAGATCCTGCGTTGCATCGATAATGTCGATGATAAGATGCCCCCCATCCATCTGGTTTTTGGCAAATACGACGGCGAAATCGAAGCAAATGCCGGCGAAAAAGTGGTCTTTATTGGCGACTGCGCGCAATTCAAGGGCGATGTGGCCGGCAAACCTGTTGAAATCGAGTCGACGTATGTCGACCGTTCAAAATTGGACCCACACACGGTCAAAGATGAAGACATCTACGTGAAGATGGTCAAGATGGAGAAGCAGATGTGGACCGCCCGAAAAGACGACGTCATTCGTCTGAGCGGCTGCCCCGTCAGCGTGGCCGAGCAGGTCCTCTTGTTGGTCAAACTTGGGAAGCTGAAAAACCCCTATTTCGACCCGTCTCAGGCGATGA
>JBFFMO010000826.1:0-2744 GCA_041554035.1 Allomicrovenator sp.
GCAGTTCTTGGACGACCGAGTTGTCGGCCGAATTGACCACAAATCGCACCGAGCCTAAGTGGTCGCGCACAAACATGTAAGTCACCCCGCCACGTACCATGTAGTCGGGCACGTTGATGCCGGTGCCGTACACGTAGGTTGTGGTCGTGACGCCGTTGGCATCGACCTCGGCAACGGGCGAGAGCCCGCCTGCCCACAGGTAGCGATGGGTCGTCGTGCCGTTGATTTTCCGGCCGATACGGCGTTTTAGCGCGTCGTATTGATACGTCAGCGTGCGGCCGTCTGGAAGCACGACCTGCTGCAGCTCGCCCATCACGCCGTAGGTGTACTGAGTGATGGCGGCACCGTCTGATTTTCGGGTGCGTTGGCCCGCTGCGTTGTACTGATAGAGCGTGCTGCCGTAGCGCGTCAGTTGGTCGTCGGCGTTGAGCGTTATCTGGGCCGACGTCACTGTTTCAGCGGCAGAAACCACGCCGATTCGGTTGGAGTTCGCATCGTAAGAATACGTGGCGCTGACCACGCCATTCACGCGGACTTCGACGATTTGGCCAAGCAAGTCGTAGGCGTAATCGTACGTGGTGGTCGTGCCTTGAAGCGCCTCTTGCGCTTGGGTGATGCGGCCCAAATCATCGCGGGTGTATTGCACACGTAATAAATCTGCACCGGTGCGTGCACGTAGTTCGCTGAGTTCTCCAAATTCACTGCAGGTGTAGTCGACCTGCGCCGTTCCGACCTTTCGCTGCTTCAGAAAATACGTGTTGGCCAGGTACGAGAGCGACTCGGCACCGATTTGCAGCGGCAAGCCGTCTTTGTCGTAGGTGTAGTCGACCACCTCGGCATCATACCCACCGAATGCCAGTAGATCTCAGGATCTGACATGTCGTGATGAGGTCTCTATTGCCAAACATCTGTAACGGCCCCCCAAGCTTCCCCTGTCGCTAAATTGACCTTAAAATTCTTCATCGCATCTTCACGAATATCCCAATATTCACCCAAAATCTCGTGGTCACCAACTTCGATGACTCTCAAATCGTCCCAAGATAATCTGACTGTACGCCATCGCACACCATTGACGTCATAGGCTATCATCTCGGTGTGGTTCGTAAACACCACTAAACCCGCGGCAGATATGCACCGAACGTCTCTTATTGGTGAGATTTCGACCCGCCGCCAGCGGTCTGGAGATGATGATTCAACTATGATGCCCGCGCCTAAGGAAACCACGCAGAGCTCCTTCGGGTCGGGCATACTCAGTGCGCATGTTACTCCCGTATTCCCAAACTTGCCGAAGGCAAACATTCCTATCCAATCAGGATTATTCTTCGGAGTTACCCGAATCAAAACACCGTCCTGTCCGGTCATGCCTCCAGGATAAAAATATCGTTGACCACTAAAGTTAGCAGGCAATTCGTCTAGGTACCGAAAAACGTATTCATGCGGGAACGCACTATATATGGAGTTAGTCATCTGATTGGCCTAAAAAAAACGATGTACAATCACTTCTGATTTTCCGGATATTGAGGGACGTGTGCCTATTTCAAAAACACCTTCCGTACCATTCACCGCTCCACGAAGTTGGTACATGACCGCATCGCCACTCAATCCTGGTTCTGCTGTTGGCTAGAAATCAGGGGTGACAATTTGGGTGCCCTTTTGAAAGATATCGTTGTTTAGAAGTTCGGGGAAGTTGTGGAATGGCCCAGGCTCAGCGACGCGCCTGATTAGATCGCGTGCGGAGTAAAATCAAGTTGGTGACTTTGCTGTGGAAAGAATTCCCTTTGCAAGTGTCCCGTAACCACCGCCAGGTGCGATCACTCCGCCAAGCAGGCCGAATACGGTGATTGTTTTATCGATTCGATCGGAACACGGATTCGTAAACGTGGTGACCACGTCATAAATATCATAAACCGACATACTAAATTCGAAAATGACCCAAGCGCCTGCAATCAATGCCGGAATTGGGAGTTCGCCTTCAGGGTCGATTAAATTCATCGGGTCATTGCCTGCGTAGATTTACAGATTGGCCTGCCCACCCCCGAACGCCACCGGGTCCCTGGCCGTCCATCGCCCAATTTGAGCGTCGTAATCCCGCGCTCCAAATCGGGTCAGGCTGGTATCGGGATCGTAGAGTCCACCCGCAAATCCAAAGGGTTGAAAGCCTGGATTGGTGTCCAGCAACACCTGACCAAACGTGTCGTAGCGCAGTTCTTGGACGACAGCGCCAGTCGCCGCGTTGACGACAAATCGCACCGAGCCCAAATGGTCGCGCACAAACATATAAGTCATGCCGCCACGTACCATGTAGTCGGGCACGTTGATGCCGGTGCCATACACGTAGGCGGTAGTGGTCACACCGTTGGCATCAACCTCGGCCACGGGCGAGAGCCCGCCGGCCCACAGGTATCGATGGGTGGTCGTGCCGCTGATTTTCCGGCCGATACGGCGTTTTAGCGCGTCGTATTGGTAGGTCAGCGTTCGACCGTCTGGCAGCACGACTTGCTGCAGCTCGCCCACCACGCCGTAGGTGTATTGCGTGATGGCGACACCGTCTGATTTTCGGGTGCGTTGCCCCGCCGCGTTGTACTGATAGAGCGTGCTGCCGTAACGCGTCAGTTGGTCGTCGGCGTTGAGCGTTATCTGGGCCGACGTCACTGTTTCTGCCGCAGAAACCACGCCGATTCGGTTGGAGCTCGCATCGTACGAATACGTGGCGCTCACCACGCCATTCACGCGGACTTCGACGA
>JBFFMO010000827.1:0-2743 GCA_041554035.1 Allomicrovenator sp.
CAGACGCGGTCGGATTCACGGGCGAATTCTTCCGCTGCACGATCGAAAGTGCCGAGTTTAAATAGCCAACTATTTTGCGCCGGATTGGTTGGCGTAATTTCGACGCGCCATTCCTGCCAACATCGTGAAACCATGCGGTCGATAGAATTTTTCGAGTTCGGGGTCGCAGACCAAATCGATCATGTACAGTCCGTCAAGCTGGGTCAGAATATCCTCAACTAAACGGCTCCCCAGACCGTGGCCCTGGTGCTCGGGCAGGACTTCCAGAAGTGGAATATAGGCCGATAGGACCCCGTCAGAGATTGCGTACACAAATCCGACAACCCGGTCATCGGACCAAGCCAAGCTCACTGCGTAGGCCGCATTCAG
This sequence comes from Allomicrovenator sp., assembly GCA_041554035.1. Classification (GTDB taxonomy): domain Bacteria; phylum Myxococcota_A; class Bradymonadia; order Bradymonadales; family Bradymonadaceae; genus JBFFMO01. The sequence continues at coordinate 370 of JBFFMO010000827.1, forward strand.
GATCTTAAGCAGTTTTGTGTTTGAGGGGGGATTGGGCCACCCCACAAAAAAACCTTCCAAATCTTCGGCCCGAAGGGAGCTGCAGTCGTGAGTGATTTTTATTTGCGTGGGGTCCATCGATCATCCGTGGTCAAAGAATGGAGATTTCAACAGGCTCCATTTCGTAAAAGTCAGCGTCGGACCATTCTGAAATCCAAATCCCGCGGGGCAGGTCCACGGCAACGACGCCCAGAGTGGCAACGCTTGAGTTTGCTTGCAACCACGGGTCATTTGCAACCTGTGCGTTCATAGGATTGGCGGTGCCCCGACAAGACGTCCGATAGGTCACATTCATCGATCGCAACACTGACCGTTGCGTCCATTGATGTATTTGCATCGGTCCATTAACGTCTGGTTTATGAATGAACGCTTCAAAGCAACGACCGACGTTTGGAATTGGCTCCCCGCATTTAGGGCGGTGGCCGAAACCGAACATTTACCCACTGCCGGCGAAATGATGAATGTCACCCCGCCTGCGCTCTCGAGGGCTGTGCGGCAATTGGAGGAGGCAGTCGGTCGCGAATTATTTGTGCGTTCGGGACGAACGATGCAGCTGAACGAGGACGGTCGCCGCCTGGCCATCGCCGTGCGCATGGCGATGCGGACAGTTCACACCGCTTTGGAAGAACTCGCCGAGGAGCGGTTTCAGGGCCTCTTTCGCTGGACGTCGACCTGGAGCATGAGCAGCATCATTGTTGATGTTCTCTCGGACGTGCTTGTCGATCATCCCCGATTGATGCCCCAGATGCATCCGATTGGAGTCGACGATAGCGTGGCGAGGCTGCTGCGTGGCGAGCTGGATCTGGCGGTGATGATGCAGCCGGTCGACATCGTAGATCTGGTGTCCGTGCGCCTTGGACCCATTCCCCACCGCGTTTATTGCGGCCCCACTCATGCGCTTTTTGGAAAAGAAAACGTGCCATGGAGCGATTTGGCCGAACATCGTTTTGCGGCGCCCGTCGCAACGGCCTCGGGCACCTTCGATGACGGTTGGCCCAAAGATCAGGCTAGAAATGTGGCCATGCAATTTGCTCAAATGGAGGTCGGTTATCAGGCCTGCCAATCAGGGCGTCTTCTGGCCGTGCTGCCCGATAATGTTGCGCGGGGGTTATGGCGTTTGAAAGCCATCGACAGTGCGCCGTCGGCGTATGCGGTGCATCGGCGGTCGGAAACACCAGGGCCTGCTGAAGCTGTGGCTGCCGGGCTGGTGGCGTACTTTGGTGAGCAGGGCAGACCTAACCAAAAAGGCTGAGCTGAAGGTTCAGTACACCTTCTTGCTCAAGCAATTTCTGCTTGCGCGACACGCCCCATCGATAGCCTGCGAGCTTTCCTGTATCGCGCACAACGCGATGGCAAGGGATCAACACTGCGTGTTTATTCGCCCCGCAGGCCGTCGCTACGGCGCGAATCGAATTGGGCGCGCCCACTTTTTTGGCCAACTCCGTGTACGTCAGCGTCGTACCCGACGGGATCTCAAGCAGCGCCGCCCACACGCCTTTCTGAAAATTGGTCCCATGAAGGTCCAATTCTAATGATGTCTTTTTGTCGCGGGAATCAAAGGCGCGAACCAGTTCGTTCAGGTCGCTGATCATCGCTTCGTCTTTTCGAATGGCATCGGGCCAATCGCCCAGAAGCGATGCCACCACGATATCCTCAGAATCTCCGGGAATCACCGCAACGACGCCATTTTCGCTTCTTGCCAAAAGGGTGATTCCCAAATTGGTTTCGACGGTGCCGTAAATGATTTCGAGATTCTTCGCCATCGTTCAACCTTTTTTGTCCACTCTTTGGTTTAGGCCCCTTCGGATCAATCGTCAAAGATAAGGGCCACATCGCTGGTGGGTTTAAGGTGATGATTGATTTAGGTTCAACGCCCATGACAATATGTCCCCATATTGAGCGAACCAGAAAATCGGGGTCCACGTTGGGAAAATTAAGGAATTTGGCGCCTTGGCTCTTCGCACTCGCCTGGGTCGGTTGCTCAGCCAACGATGACGAAGGCACGGGTTTCGAAGAAGTTGTCGAGGCGCAGACCATCGATGTTGACGGGCTTGTTTTGATGCAGCGAGACGACGGCGAATCCGCGGCCATCAACCTCATCGACCCCACCACAGGAAAGGCGTCCCCGTTTGAACTCCCGGTGATTCCCCGCGCCAATGGAACGTCATTTTCGGTCGCTCCAGACGGCCATCAGGTCGCGACAGTAGAGCCCAACGGGTCGGTCCTCGTGGCAAATATCGTGATCGACGCAGCAACCGATTTGCCGACCTTTGAACGTGTCGCGTACTGGGAAAAAGTCGACGAGACCACCATTCACTTTTCGTTCGAATTGGGC
>JBFFMO010000828.1:0-2742 GCA_041554035.1 Allomicrovenator sp.
GAACGACATGAGCACTTCTCTCTAATAAATTCCGCAATTTGAATTTGTAAAAGAGAGGTCATTTATGTCTGTCGTTCGTCTTTCGAACGTCGAGTTTGCGTACGCGCATCAAACGCGGTTGCTTGCTGACGTTTCACTCGATATTTCTGCTGGTTGGACCGCCATTATTGGTCCGAACGGTGCTGGGAAATCTACACTTCTTTGCTTGATTTGCGGCGAGCTTCAGCCTCGCCAGGGCTCCGTTTTTGCACCTGTTTCGGTGCGAACCACGCAGGAGCCTGAGTTTCAGGTTGTCCGCGAATTTGCTCAGGAATGGGGCAAGAGTGCCGGCTTTTGGAAATCATTATTTAATCTGGATTTTGTGGACCAAGATTCGTGGCCGAGCCTTTCGCCAGGCTGGAAACAGCGATGGATGTTGGGCGCTGTGTTCTGGCGAAATTCGCCCTTATTGGTGCTCGACGAGCCGACCAATCATTTGGATTTGGAAGGGCGTGAGCTTCTGGTGAGGGCAATGGGCCGCTACGAAGGCGTGGGCCTTGTGGTGTCTCATGACCGCGCGTTTTTAAACCAAACGACCACCGAGACCATCTGGGTCGAAAATGGTCGCGCCGAGCATTTCCGTTGCGGACTTGAACAGGCTGCCGACCTGATTCGTGCGTACAAGAAATCCCAGCTTGATTCGCTGAACGCCGCCCAGGCCCAACTGAAAACGGCTCAATCACCGATGCATCAGGTCGCAGCGACTCATGACGCGTCCAAACGCTCGCTCTCCGTAAAATCACGTATGAAAAACGCCGGCGACCGCGATGCCGGAACCGTTGCCAGGAAGGGCCGCGCCCAGCGCGCCGAGGGGGCTCATGGGCGCTCGCGAAATTTGGCGCGAGACGAGCTGAGACGGACGCAGAAGGATGTTGAGGCTTTGGCTCGGCCAAAGGCCGAGGGCCGGGAGCTGAAGCTTGAAGCCGCCCACAGGGCTTCCGAGTGGGCGCTGCGTTTTGAGGGCGAGGTTCGGGCGGGTGAGCGTCGACTGTTTTCTGCCGTTTGGAATGTTGAACGCCAAGCTCGTGTATGGCTGCAAGGTGGCAACGGAGCTGGCAAAACATCGCTCATCAACACCGTGCTGGGGAATCTGACGATTCCAGTACTTTTTGTAACGCAGATAATCTCCCACGAGGACGTGGTTGGCGCCTGGCGAGTGCTTCCTAAAGACCTTCGGCAGCAGGTCATGCATGTGGCAGCGGCGCTCCTGCTCGATGTGAACGCCGTCTTGGATGACTCTCATATGTCTCCGGGGGAAGTGCGGAAACTCGCTCTTGCCATTGGCCTTGTGAATCGCCCCGAATTGGTCGTTTTGGACGAGCCGACCAACGACTTAGATATGCCGAGCATCGAGCGATTGGAGCGCGTGCTTAACACCTATGCCGGGGCGTTGATTATCGTGTCCCATGATGTGGCGTTCGTGGCGGCGCTGGGTCTGGATGCGACTAATTTGGAAGACCTGATTGTGTCGTCCAATCTTTGACCAGTTTCCAATAGGCTGGATTGGTGCCCAGCATGTGGTTACCGGGCAAAACGTGGCGGGTGGCGTGCATGGCCACTGTTGCGTTTTGATGGGAGTGTTCCAGAGGGACGATATTATCGACATCGCCATGCAGAATCAGGACCGGGGCATCAAAAGTTGGCAAAAAGTCCACCGTGTCCCAGCCGTCGCGCACCATAAAACCAGGAGCGTAGAAGTCGGAAGCAAACGCTCGAATTGTGGTGAACGTGGACTCCAGCACCAGGCCCTGGGGCGGTCGCTTTTCGGCCAGCGCGGCGGCCACGCCGCCGCCAAGCGAGCGACCGTGGTAAATCGTCATGCTGCAATCGACCGTCTTTCGTGCGCATACAACATCGATCATCTTGAGCGTGTCCGCGATGATGAGGTCTTGGGTGGGGGAGCCCGCAGCTTTTCCGAACCCGCGATACTCGGGGATCAGGACCGAGTACCCCATCTGCTGCCAGCCTCGAATGTCGGCGACCTCAAGCTCTGCCACAGAGCCATTTCCGTGGGTGTAAACGACAAGAGGCGCGGTCCGGGTTGTGGCAGGCAGAAATAACGCTGGAACCTTGCCCTCTTCGGTATCAATCCAAATGCGCTCGACGTCGGGATCTGGCTGGTAGTCAGGAAATGGGTGGCCCCATCCTGCATAAAGCAGATGGCGTTGCGCCCCAAAAAGGATGCACATCGCGATGACATAAAATGCCCCAAGAATTCGAAGGACGGATATGGCTGTTTTTTTCATCTTCATAGCGTGACGGGTCACAAAGAAAGGCAGATAAACTTGAAGTGAATTTGATGTGAATTTATTCGGTTTCAGGCATTCGAAATCGATTTTCCGGGTCTGCCGTGCCTAATACTGAGTATGTGAAATTCATTCGCGAGAACTCGACTCCTATTCGCCCGGCACTGCTCCCCGAGCTGGTTTTGTGGACAGCCCACGAGTCGCTGCCCCTGTGGACACGCGCTCAGGAGTGGATTGCTGCCGGGGAAATTTCCCTGCCGTTCTGGGCTTTCCCATGGGCTGGCGGTCAAGCGCTGGCGCGCTATGTCTTGGATTTTCCCCAAAGCGTTCAGGGTAAGACAGTCCTCGATTTCGGAAGTGGCAGTGGACTGGTTGCGATCGCGGCGTCAAAAGCCGGGGCGGCGCGTGTATTGGCCTGTGACATCGATCCCTTTGCCCGCGCGGCGATCGCGCTCAA
>JBFFMO010000829.1:0-2739 GCA_041554035.1 Allomicrovenator sp.
AGTCGGCCGGGATATCGATGTGTCGAAAACACGAGGATTGACCGCTGATCAGGGCGATACGGACTTGGTCAAACGTATCGCACAACGCAGCCTCTATGGCGCTCTGTTGATTCACGCACTCACGGCGATAGGTTTTGCGTCGCTATCGTATTTTGAAATCACTCAAATCGGTTGGGCAGGTTGCATCGCGGCATTGGCCCTGACCGCCGCAAGACCCGCAGCCCGGCTATACGCGTACACGTTGAATCTGCTCTCCCAAACCAGCGAGCGCATTCGGTTTCCGATCGACGATATCCGCGACGTCAAAGACCGGCTCGCTTTGTTGGAGCAAAAAATCGAGGCTTTGGACCTCCAAAACCCCGATTCCTGGGCCTCTAGGGTGAACCATGACGCCGCCAAAGTGGGGGCGCAGATTCATACGCAACGCCTCGCCTTGGAGACGCTCAGCGAAAATAATGAAAGGGATCACCGATCGATGGCTCGCGACGCCGAGAGGATCGGGGAGCGTGTTTCCGAAGATATTCAGTTTCTGGGACACGTCCGCGAGATGATCCAGTTTCTGAAAAACGCGTAGAACCAACCACAGTGCAGGCCAAAAGGCCTGCGCACCAAGCACACCGATGTGCTTCCTGAAACCCGACTTCCTGAAACCCGAACCCCGTCAGAACAGCTCCGGCTGTTTGGTCTCCCCGAAGACCTCCAGATACCGCTTCATCTTGAGCTTCTTGATGGTGCTGTCCGAGGTCATGTACCGAATCTTTCCAAACACCTCGCGCTCGGGTCCCCACGCTCGGTCGTAGCGCCCAAGGACCCAAAAGATTCCGCTGTAGGAACACGGGTCACGGCCATCGACGGCATATTTATTATTGAGCTCCACCATCACATCGAGAGCCTGACGAGGATTCGAGGTCCAATGCAGGATCTTCTTGCCCCAGAGCATGCGCAAATAATTATGAATTCTCCCCTCTTTCACGAGTTGCCGCTGAGCGGCATTCCAGACCGGATCGTGGGTCTGGGCGAGTTCGAACTCCTCCAAGGTGTACACGTAGTCTCTGGGGTCGTCCTCGTGCTGCTCAAGTGTGACTTGGGCCCATCCCGGCAGCGATTCAAACCGGTCGTAGTCATTGGGAGACACAGCACACATGTTGAAGCCGATTTCACGCCACGTGATCAGTTCGTCCAGAAACGCCTCCGCATAAGGCGGCAAGCCCCACCAGCCATCGCGCGAACCTGTCGACTTTTCGGAGATATCCGAAGGTGACCAGGCATCACCGACCACGGCCAGAAAAACCTCGTGCGCCGAGAGATGCCCAAAATGAAGCCAGAACGAGAGGCGACTCGATGCATCGGTATCGGGATGATTTCGGTCATCACCGTAGCGGAAAAGTCCGTCTTGCAGCCATTCCGCAAGCCGTTTGCGGGCGGCCACATGACCACCCATTTCACCAACGATCGTCACTGAGTGATCGATGGGCAGTCGCCCAAGGAGGTCTCCGTCCAGCAAATTCGAGCGTGTAGCCATTCGCCAGGCTTGAATTTCTGGTCCCAATTGAACCTTCGGCAGGTCCAAGCCCGTCAACGGATCGGGATGAGGAAAAACCTCAAGGTGGGGGCGAATCGTCTTTTGGAGATGCCGGCGAAAGTCGTGGGCTCTGGAAAATGCTCGCGAAGTGTCTCGCATGGGATAAATCCCGTTTGAGTCCACTTTCTCCATGCGTACCCCGATCTTCAGCGCGGCTGCCCGTGTCATCTTGGGCAGCATGAACGCCGGGAAATCATCGGTCACGACCACACAGGCGTGTGCCGCCAGGGCCTCAAGCAAGCCGCGACCGGCATTCTGAGATTCCTCGATATAGGGCAAGTACGTGACGCGAGTGCCCGAAAACGCCTCAAGGTTATCGGCCATCCCCTGCATCACAAACGCGTGATGCCGATCACTGGCCCAGCGGTAGCCGTTTCGGAGCGCCTCGAGGACGACGAGACCCTTTTTCATTTCTTTGGCCCATTCGATCGCTCTATCGAGGGCAAAATTCGACGAAGGCCGCCGAAAGGCGGTCATCCAGTACAAAACGTACTCGCCATCCCTAGGTGGGGCGTCGTTTTCGAGCGAAATTCGTGATTTTGGCACCCTCATATTGATTTCCTGACTTGCCCACGGAAGATTTGCGCTGAGTTTTGGGCGGCTACTCTCTTGCCGCAATAGATGCGTGATGTATCCGAAAGACGCGACAAGAAGTTGAACTTACGGTTTCGGTCCTTTACACCTGCGACCTGATTTTTTCCCTGGAATGGTTCGAATGAAGAAGCCCACACTGAATGAACTCAAGTCTCAATCCGACGAAATTTTCGAAAACTACCGCGCACGATTCGCGGGCCAGCCTCGCGCAACGCGCGACGTCAATGAGTTGCGCAACCTCATGGCCAAGCTCTCGGGCCTGATCGAAGAGGCCAAGGTGTTGATGAACGGAGGACGTAATCCTGCCGTATTGTCGCTTGTCGAAACCGCACAAGAGAACCTGAATCGATATCGCGAAGAAGAAAGCGCCATCGTGATGGCCCAATCCAACCCTTATAGCGTTGAAGGCGCACGCCTTGCTTCGGCCGCTAATCGCGCGTTCGATTGTTACGCACGCCATTTCGCAGGGCAGAATCGTGGCACACGGGACCCACGCTTGCTTCAGGAGTTGGTCGGTGAGCTCAAGACGATTCGCACCTCGATGGTGATCGTCGCCGATAAAG
>JBFFMO010000830.1:0-2735 GCA_041554035.1 Allomicrovenator sp.
CTTGCCCAAGCTCGGCGTTGACTGCGTGCATATGGTCGACAATTTCCATCAGCTCGTTCGGGATCAGGTCGGTCGCCTCAAGACCAATTCTGACCTTCACTTGAGTGTCGCCACTGTCATCGGTCGTTGTCTGTAGGATCTGCAGTGCGGTGTGTTTGACCCGCGATCGATAACACTCAAGGTGCAGCAGGGAACTTGGCGTTTCCTTGGCTGCTGACTTCTCGACTTCAACGGTCCCGGGCGGGACGATCGTTCGTGTCTTTCCTTTTTCCATTTCCAACGGACCAATTCATTTCGGCCTCTTCCTTCTGTAATGCGGTCATTCTGTTGACCGCGGGTGATTTTATGGCTGCTTCCGTAACACCAAGTAATTTTGTGGAGCACGAACGGTGTTTCATGAATTACTACGCGCTCATTCCAAACTGATCGCATTTTTCTCCAGCAGCGCCAGGACAACCTGGGCTGCAGCATTCTTCGCAATAATCAAACGGTGCAGGACATGGCGTGTCAGGCGGAAGACCTGCACGTATTGCTCTGACTTCATCGAGTTCTTGTTTGGACAACTCCTGAGTCCGCTCGCCTGAACCAGGAACCCATGTCCAGTTCTGATTTGTGTTGTCATGCATGATTCTGATCCTCCTTCACGCAGCTTGTCGCCGTCGCACAAAGGCTTTGGGTAAAATGGCCCAAAGCGGCGTGTTTTCATCGATCTCAATTCCCGGATATCGCTCGACCAATTGCATCGGCAACGTGCCGTAAAACTCCGCTGACTCAACTTCGTCGGCCGACATTTTGGCGATGGCTTCGTCGTCAAATTTCAGGGTTGGCAGGTCTGCATCTCGAAACCCTGTGCACACGTTTGCCCCACATACACACTGAACCCGAAGCCTAAATCCATGTGTGCGGAACAGACTTTCGCGGAACGCACCAAGGTCACAATCGGGACACCAAACAACATCACGTTCGTAGTCGACGAAGACTTGGGCTCGGGCTCCTAATTTGCTCTCAGGTCGATTCATTGGATCGGATTCGGTCAGGAGTGTGGATATGGTCCTAGAATCGATTCTGGATGCATTTCGCGAAGCCTGAGCGGCAATCGCATCTAGATGGATGATGTTGTTTTTCAAAACGGCATGTCTCCCAAGCGGCTAAACCTCAGTCGTTCGGCATCGCACATCAAAGGCATCTTTCGGCTCTCACCATGGCGGTTCAGCGCCAGCCACAATTCGCCAGCGTTTTTTTTGTCTTGGTCGGCGGATTCGTCTCCAGCGTGGGGTCGGTGAAAAATGATGAGTTCGTTGACGTCTTGCTCGATCTGGCCGCTCCCACGAAGCATGTGCGGCTTGGGCATCCCGGCCCCGGCCTGACGGTTGAACTGTGCCAGCCCACACACCCAAACATTGCTGTCACGAGCGAGTGACGCCAGCTGCTGAGTCACATCCGTGATGCGTTCGTACTCTTTGTCACCGCTGCCACTAAATACCTGGATATAATCCACAATCACGGCCATCGGGACGTCATCGCCAAGCTGCGCCCGACGGGCCCGAGTCGCCAAAACGATGTCTCGCACATGGGCAGACCCGCATCGCAGCCGGATGGGCAGCGCGCTAAGTTCGGCTCTGGCTTTCACCATAATGCTGGCCCAGTCGTGTGTGGTGTCTTTGCGTCGAAGTTGGTCGCCTGGAACGCCTGTCATGGCCGTGGCAAACAAGTCGGTGATGTCAAGATTGGTCATCTCCTGTGACCAGAAATCGACAGCCACACCAGCCGCCAAGAGGTTGAATGCAATGCGGATGGCTAGCCGTGATTTTCCAATCTTCGGCCGAGCCGCGATGATGGTGTAATGCCCGAGCGTCACACCTCCATCCAACAACTCATCCACCACCTGCACGTTGGTTGGGATACGCACGACGCTTTCCCGACCTGAGTGCACGGCCTCGATCTCGCTGGCCCACCGCGCAAGGTCAAAATGCTCATCACGTGGTTGACGCATCGCCAACCCGGTCAAAGCCGAGGCCATGTGCTGGATCACCTCGTCTGGGTTGCCTGGCCGAGCTGCCGCGTCACGAAGGTTCATGGACGATGAGATCATCGACCGCCGAAGCCACAGCGCCCGGAGCTGTTCATAGCGAAGCGACCATTCGGCTTGCGGCGACAGTGCTTCGTCGTTCAGCGCCCGTAACCACTTCCGGCTCGCGGTTTTGGTTTCGCCAATGCGCTCAAGTAAGTCACGTTTGACCAGCCAGTTGTCGACCTGAACCAACATCGCGGCGCCGTTTGGTTCGGCTGATGCGCATTCCTTGATGGCACGCCAGACGTTTCTGTGCTTCTCGAGCCAAAACCATGCTGGGTGCATGTCGCGGACTTCAAACGCCAGCGCCGGGACCCGGAGCATACAACTCAACAACCCACGTTCGGTGACCTCGTCCCATGGCATCTCGGTCAACTCGCTCATGCCGCACCTCGTAGTTTGTCTTCTTGTTTTGCTCGGAAGGTTTCGATGACTTCACGCCAACGCACGACATGCAATCGAGCCTCGCCATCGGTTTGGTCAGAGTATGTGCTAATGAAAATCTTCTGTTGCCCTTGAAGCCAAGCTTTGCCCTCAGGCCATTCGTCGGTGAGCAGGCCATCGGGAATCGGAAAGCGACTCACCCCGCGGTCAGAAAGAGTCCCATCGGTATCGTTGGCCGCTTCAGTCGCTGCCAGCTCAGCCGTACGAACTCGGTCACGAA
>JBFFMO010000831.1:0-2732 GCA_041554035.1 Allomicrovenator sp.
GCTTCGGCGTTTTCGATGTCGAAGAGGAAATACGCGTATTCCGCAGCCGTGGCCGGCGAAAGCAGGCGTTTCCACGAGTACTCGAAGTCTTGGGCCCGAATCGGTTTTCCGTCTGACCACTTGGCATCGGCTCGGATTGTGTATGTGATGGTCTTAAAGTCTTCCGAGAATTTCCAAGATTCGGCCATCGCTGGCATCACATTCAAATCGCCGTCATGTCGGGTCAAGCCTTCGTGCATCTGAAGCAGCATCAATCCCGCGATCGCGTCGTAGGTTCGATTCACGTCCAGGTTGGCAGGTTGTCCGGGGACCGCCACGCGCAAGGTCGTGGTGCTGTCAGGCCGCGAGCATCCGCCCAGAAGCACAAAAATGAGGAGTATTCTAAACCAGATCATAAAGCGGTTTTTGCTCGGTGCGGGGCCGGGGAGGGTGGGATTCGATAAATGCCAGAATATCATCAGGTTCGTCCAGCATTGTGATCATGTCGCCGTAGACCTCCGACATACCACGTCGAGCCACAAAACCGTCAATCAACGAAATCATCTCGCCGTAGACCTCCGACCCCAGAAACACCATCGGACTTCGCACTTTAAACGTCGCGTAGTGGTTCTGAGCCAGATCCATGAACACCTCTTGCATCGTTCCTGCACCGCCCGGGGCATAGATCACGCCGGCGTCGCTTAACGCCAAGAGTCCGTCTTCTCGCAAAGAATTCGAGAAGTATTTTGCGACGTGCAGACCAAATAAGTTGGTGGGTTCGTGTCCGTAGAACCACGTTGGAATTGCAAGACTCTGGCCGGGCATCGAGTCTTCCCGGTTGTATTTGGTGGCCTTTGCGTCGGATTGTGCACCGAAGAACGTCGAACACACCTGCCGCGCCATATGAACGTAATCCTCGATCGCGTTCAGGTACGCCCTGGTTCCTTCTTCTTGTCCGCCGTCGAACATGGGCGCGACGGACAGCATCGCGATCGCTGCGTCCACCGCAGCGTCGTCGGCATAGCTGGCCAGATACGCACCCAGATTCGCTGCCTCCATGATCCCTGGGCCGCCACCGCTCGCGACCAGATAACCTGCACGTGTCAGTTGCCAGGCCGTATGGGCCACCTTCCTGTAATAGGGATCGTCACGGCGAATGCTGTGCCCTCCCATCACTCCAACCACGCCTTTTCGTCCAAGGTCGCTGATGACCTCGTCCAGAGCATCCTCGATGGCGTGGTCGTGCAGTCGTTGGGCGAGCGCCTCACGAATGGGGACTCCCATCTGGTGATTTCGTCCTTGATCGAAATGCCTGAAGATCTGGAAATCACGCGTGTGCACGTAACCCTCCGAGATGCCCTCAAGGAGCTCACCAACGGTATAGAGCCGGGCGCGATAGGGGTCATAGGGGAGGTTGTCGAATTCAGGGAAAATGTCCGCGCCGCGAGCCCTCAACGAAACCTCGTGGGAGGTGTCGCGAAAAGTGCATCCAATGAAGAGGGTATTCTTCAAATGATGTGGCAGGTCGATCGAGCTAAGGTCGATGCCCTGGATGACCCATCCAGCGATTGATTCACCACTCGCGATGCGTTCGATCAGAACGTCTGCGCGGTCTAACTCATGGCGGCGCAGGCGACGCATTCCCATTGGAGACTCCAGAAACACGAAACGCCGCGAAGTGCGGCGTTCATGGGGGTGACCATCGTGGTCGGTTGAAAAACCAGGTTAGACCTGATTATTTCTTAGTGGTCTTTGCAGCCTTTGCAGGTGCTGGAGGCATCACGACGGTATCGATGACGTGAATGACGCCATTGGTGCAATCGATGTCTGTTGTGGTGATCGTGGCACCACCGTAGGTCATGGTTCCGTCTTCGTTGGCAGCGATCGTGGCTTTAGCGCCATTCACGGTTCCGACTTCGCCTGGCACTGCATCAGCAGCCATGACTTTCTCTGAAAGGACGTGGTAGGTCAGGATTGCTTTGAGCTTGTCCTTTCCTTCTGGTTTGAGGAGGCTCGCAAGTGTCTCTGCGTCAAGCTTAGCGAATGCTGCATCGGTAGGTGCGAACACAGTGAAAGGGCCTGGACCTTTGAGAGTCTCAATGAGTTCAGCAGCGGTGAGTGCCTGTGCAAGCGTCGTGAAGGTGCCAGCTGCAAGTGCGGTGTCCACGATGTCGAGAGTCATGGTGGCTTTGGCATCGGCTTCGGCCTTAGCCAGTGCCTCTTCTTCAGCCTTAGCCTGCTCAGCAGCAGCGGCTGCGTCGGCGTCTGCCTGCATTTTTTCGGCGTCCGGCATAGCTGGAGTGCTGCCACATGCTGAAGTTGAAAGGCCGGCGACAAGAAGTAGAGCGATAAGATTCTTCATGAAATCCCTTGGGTCGTGCGACGATAAACATCGCAATCAATTATTGAAATCTGGGCGGCAAATAATACGCCATCAATTTCGTGTCAACCCATCGGTCTAGTCTTCATGGTCGGTTTCTTTCGCCGGCAAATGGGCCAAAGCAGGCTTAAGCCGTGATGCTGAGGGCACCTCAAGCTCTTCGAGCTCGTCCAGGTCGTCCTGAATCTCACTGAGGTCGTCTTCTTGGTTTTCGTCCCCATCAAGGTCAATTTCGGACACTTCGCCGAGATCTGGCAGGCCCAACTTTGGGGCAGGGGTAGAGGCTGAATCCTCGTTATCGGGCGAGCGAGTCTCGATGATCTCGCTCTCAGAATCGTCGTAGTAGGCATCGTGATAGGGCTCGAACTGGCCC
>JBFFMO010000832.1:0-2727 GCA_041554035.1 Allomicrovenator sp.
GGCGTGTCCGTGCGCCGCGGCAAAAACCATCAACGCGGTCTCGGTGGGGTCTCCAGCTGCTTCGCCCTGGGAGTCCATGTCGGCGTCGTTACACAGCGCCAGCGCCAACAAGAAGGGGTCGTGCGCATTTTCTGTCGATTCACGCGTTTCGAAGTCCTTGGCGCGAATCACTTTTCCTGCAACATAGACCGTGTCCACCTCCATGCTATTCATGGTCAGCGTGCCCGTCTTGTCAGTGCAAATATAAGTGACCGACCCCAGCGTTTCGACGGCCGGGAGCTTCCGGATCAGGGCGTTTTGTTGAACAAGCTTTCGGGCGCCCAGAGCCAGCGCGACAGTGACCAATGCCGGCAAGGCCTCGGGGATGGCTGCGACCGCCAATGAAACGGCTGTGAGCAGCATTTCAAGTAGGGGCTGGCCGTTGAATACGCCCACACCAAAAAAGATGCCGCATAACGCCAACACAATGAGCGCGAGTCGTTTTCCGAAAACCTCCAGCGATTTTTGAAGGGGAGTCTTGGCTTCTTCACCCTCCTGAAGCATCTGCGCGATCTTGCCAAATTCCGTGTTCATCGCCGTTTCGACGACTAATCCGCGGCCGCGGCCGTAGGTCACGACCGTGCCTTTGAACCCCATATTGTCGCGGTCCGCGACCACTGTTTCGGCGGCCAGTGTGTCGACGCCTTTGTCCACGGGAAACGATTCGCCAGTCAGGGCGGACTCGTCGACCTTGAAGGCGGCCGTCTCAAGCAAACGAATGTCGGCTGGGATGATCGCGCCAGCCTCAAGAAGCACAACGTCCCCCTGCACAAGTTCCGAGGCAGGAAGTGTGGAGCGGTTGCCGTCACGCAAGACCACAGCGTTAGGAGCGGCCATGGCGCGGAGGGCCGCAATGGCCTCTTCAGCCCGATATTCTTGGACAAATCCAATCACCGCGTTGATCAAAATAATCGAAAGAATGGCGATCGCGTCGACCCATTCTCCCGTGGCTCCGGCAACCAAGGCGGCACCAATCAAGATGATGATCATGAAGTCTTTGAATTGATCGAAGAACATCAGGAAAGGCGATTTGCCCTTGGTCGCCGTGAATTCATTGAGTCCGTCACGTGCGAGTCGCACGCGGCTCTCTTCGGTTGTGAGACCCTCGCTGGTTGACTTCAGGTGCTCAAGAGCGTCGTTTGTTTTTAGGGCGTGCCACGCGGTATTCATGGCAGAGCATTTAGCATGGAGCTTCAAAATTGTCAGTCGATCGTCGAGTCATCGACCGCCGACCTGAACGTCGCTGAGCGCGACTCCGAGGTGCTCAGCTAATTCGTCTGCATCGCGTTCCAAGTCGGGCATCAGCGCGGGGTGCCATGCTGAGAGGGGCTCGATACTGAGCCTCAACGAACCTTTGGACACCTCTTGCTTCCAGGTCGCGACAATTCGTCCACGAGAAATCACAGTGGGCATCACGACCGCAGATTTTTTCCAAACCAGCTTTTCTTCACTGGTGTCGATGACCCAGCTTTTGTCTTTGTGGGTCATTAACATCGTGTCGTAGCCCGGCACCAAACGAGCTGGCCATTCTGCAGGCACCTGGCGAATCGTGTCGGCATCGTCGGCCAGAGCGAAAAGCTTGTTTCTATCCTCGGTTTTGACCTCGATCAGGTCTTTGGCGAGCATGGCGGTCCATTTTCGCGTGTTAGTCACCGAGGCGCCCAGATAATGCGCCATGTCCTGAACTGTCGCCGGCCCAAAGGTTTTCAGGTATCGCCGCAACACCTGGGTCGAAGCTTCATCGGCATCGAGCTCTGGCCATTCCATGTCGCCATGCCAAAGACTGCGATGGGCGTAGGCCTGCTCGCTGCCTTCTTTGTGCGCGAATATGATGTGACCTTGCCCGGCCAGCCTCCGAATGACCTGAGAAGCGGCAAAACGACGCGGGTCTTTGCCAGCCTCGGGATGGTTCAGAAACGACTCAACAAACTCGTCGCTCAACTCGTCAAAAAAGTCCGACCGCAGCAGAGGCCGGCCGGCCTCAAGAAAAATGCCCCCGATATTATCAGTCAACGCGTCGGGTGGCATGTCTGCCCGCCGTCCTGTTGGCGACCACTTCTGTCGTGCGGTTACAAAAAGTGGCCACTCGTTCGCCGCGTAGAGATGCAAGGTGCCGCGTTGGCCCCAGGTCCTGATGAGTGTGTGGTCATCATTCAGAATCAATCGGCGCACCTGCTCGGCCGTTGGTCTCCCAGCCGTCCGCAGGCTTATCGCATGAAGAGCACAGGATTCGACCTGAGCCTGCGCGCCTGCGATTTGTGCCGCGCACTCCACAGGGTCTGCAGCGCTAGGGCCAACCAGATGGGACCGCAAAGCCCGAAAATAGCGGACTCTTTCGTTGGTGGTTGTGATTATTCTCATTCCTCGAACCGTGTTGTTGAGACGTATTCGACCCTAACCCTCTCGACCGCCAGAGTCTTCAAGGTGCCACGAAACAAATTAGTAATGAATGTGCAAAATCCACTCTATGCGGTCGAGTTCGGGTTCGGTGGCGTCGGAGACTTCGGACCGGACATATTCAACAGTGACGCCGATCATTTGATGAATACGAGCGGTGATCCGGGCCGTGAGCATCCATTCATCAAAGTCCTCGGGCGTATATTTGGCCATTTGAAATGAAGAGCCAACCCCCAATTCTTTGAACCATTTGGTCTCTCGAGTGAAAATGTTGAAGCTGACCTTTCCCAA
>JBFFMO010000833.1:0-2723 GCA_041554035.1 Allomicrovenator sp.
GCGAAATAAAGGCCGCCATGATTGGGATGCCCAAGATGATTCGTGGTAAAAGCGTCGACATCCCACTCAAAACCGACCGTGAAATTGCGTTTGATGGTCGTCCAATCCACTGCCGAATAGTCGGTGTGCGTGACGACGCGTCCAAATCCCCAGAACACGAAGTTCTGGAACATCGCGATGCCAAAGGGCAAAACGTAATCCCAGCCCTCTGGCTCTGGCTTCGCCTCGGTCGCCAGAGGCACGTCTGTGGGCGTTTGCGCCCAGAGCGGACAAGGCAGCGCGCACGCAAGGATAACCAATACAAGCACAAGGGTTCGTGCGTATCGGCTCCCGGCAATCCGTGGGTCATTCTCTGAGGATATGGACTCGATTCTGGACATCCGTAATGCAACCTCAAGCTCGAGGTTTTTTTACCATCATTTAAGACTGGGATCATGCGAAAGGATTGCATCGTCAAGCAGGCCTGCGACCCGCGATTCGACGTCTCTGAGCGCGAGTTCCAAATCTGCTTCGCTCAAATCCTTCGAATCGAAAGGTGCCATCGGGCTACCGATGCGAAAGCGTATCGTCCAAGGAATCCAAGGCAACAAGATCAACGGTGAGGCCAGCCATACGAAGGCGAGCACGAAGCGAACCCACGCTTCCATGGGGAGGAGCGCAATCAGGATGCACCCCAGAACACCAAGCAGGCTGAGCCCCCAGCGTTTGATGCCCAAGAGCCTTGGCAGCACGAATAACCACGCCAGAAATTTCGACCGAAACAACATCGGCGCGGTGTAGTGGCTGCCTTGAATTCCCATGGGCACAATCGTCACACCTGCCGCGGAGGCGATGCGCAGGAAACCTTTTCTGCCACCAAAATCAACGCGGTTGGCCTGCCACACCGGCCGAAGCGTCTCAAAGTCGCCTCCTGGGAACATCAGGATGGGGACGCCTGCGTCGAGCGTTTGGTAGGCCGCGTCGTAGGTCGAAGGAATCGTGCCCACAAGTCGGTGCAGCGCCGTGATCGGCCATACACGAAACCCGATGGGATGGGCGTATCCTGCCAGCGGTCTTGAGTCGCCAAAGGCATCCGCCCACAGCGCCGCGAAACACAGGATTTCGGCGAGTCCAAGGCCGGCATTATGATTGGCCACCAGCAGGTAAGGGCCGCTTGGCGGAAGATGATGCAACCCATCCATCGTCGGGCGAAAAGCGAGACGTAAAACGGGCAGAAGATAACGCCGAAGCACCGACACGCCTATCGGCGAAGGCGTCCCCGGCCCGAGCTGTTCATCGTGATTGGGAGGCATTTGAGACCGCATTTATCTTCTGCACCCACTAAATCTTCCAAACCAAGAAAAGCTGTTCAGTGTAATAACTTGACGAAATATTGGGTAACTCATCGGGTAAAGTCTGGCGATCGTAAATATCGGCGCCCAGAATCACGCCAAATCCGTCGAAGATCGATGTGTGCAGGTGAAACCGTGAGACACCCGCATATTCGTTGCCTTCGACGCCACGCAAAACCCGTACAAAATAGCGTGTGTTTGACAGAGCCAACTCAAACTCTCGAAACCAGTCTTTATTTCGAGTTTCATAACGCAGAACCACCCCATTTCGCGCCAAAATCCCTGACCCCAAATCGTAGGCTTCGGCCTGCGGATATAACGAGTTCATGCCACCCAGTGCGATGAGATTCAACTGGGCACCGGCCGTCAAAGAAAAGGAATCAGACAGGTCGAAACGTGCTCGAAAAAGACCTCCAAACGAAGAGGTTCCAACCTGAAAAATGGGCGTGTCCAAGTAGGAGTAGTGTTGGTTGATGCCAATTAAACATTTGCCGGGACCGCAGCCAAAACCATGGCGATTTAACAGGCCTATCGCATCGACCGCACCGCGTTGAAGGGCCTTGTTATTTAAGTTCACTGACGCAGACACCTTGAACCAATCGAAGGGCTCGAAATCAGATTTCGGCGCAACGTCTCCGTATTCGATTTCGATGCCGAGGCTCAGACTGGGTAATTTGAGGTCCGAACCGTCTTGACGAAGCCGGTCTGGGCCAACGATCAAATCGACATCGATGGCGGGGGCGATTGGACTTGGGCCGTCTTCAACGATTTCCCCATTGATCAATCGGGTCAGCCCCACGGTGGGCGAAATCAGGGTCGCGGCGATTTCGCGGCCGACGCGTTCTGCACCCGAAGCCGACGGGTCCAAAACCGCTGAGGACAGGCGATACAGGACTTCCCCGGCGATCGCGCCGCCAAAGGTGGTGGTCACCAGGTCGTTATACGATGGGAGCTCGGTCTCCATGAACATTTCCCATTGCAACGACCCCACCGCTGCATAAAGGGTTGAGGTCCAAAAGCCGAGCTTGGATGCGCGAGCCGCGGCGAAATAGAGGCCGCCCTGATAGGGGTGACCAAATTGGTTTGTGGAAAACGAATCGACATCCCACTCAAATCCCACGGTGAAATTACGCTGTATGGTGTCCCAGTTAACGGCCGCAAACGACGTCTGAGTCACCACGTTGCTAAAACCCCAGAACACCATGTTTTGAAGGATCCCGATGCCTAGAGGCAGGACATAATTCCAGGCCCCTAATTCCGGTTCAGCGGCAGTCGCCAACGGAATATCGGCTGGGACCTCGGCCAAGAGCCGCGCGGGACTGCCACATGCCAGAATGACTAACCCACTCAAAAGGGCACGCTTCCAACCGGCGCTCAAGGCTTTCTTAGCAA
>JBFFMO010000834.1:0-2722 GCA_041554035.1 Allomicrovenator sp.
ATACCTGCCGCGTATTGCCGGCCGATCCCGTGGGCTGTGAAATGACCGGTGGGCCAGGTGACCCTGAGTGTTGCGCTGCCACGGAGTGCACGGACCAGTCGGGTGGCGCTTGTGTCGAAACGCCGATATTCTACTGCGGTGGGGCCGCTCCTCAATACCAGATTGCGTGTTTGTACGATGAGTGTGGGCTCAACAAAGCATGTGCTGCGGAGCAGACTTGCCAACCGGCAGGCGTGTTTGGTGAGCCCGTTGCACGTTGTGTTGCCGCAGGCTGCGTCAACAACGCGGAATGCACCGATGGCACAAACGGTGAGTGTTTGCCGTTTTTCAGCCCCTGCAATCATCGCTTCATCGGCACACACTGCGCCTACGACGAGTCGCCATGCAAGGTCGATTCAGATTGCCCCAACGCTGGACCAAATCAGCAATATTGCAGCCCCGATGGCGACACGACGGTCTGCGCAACTTTCTTTCCGTTCCCATGAACTCAAGATTTCGCTGAATAGGTAGACGCACCGGACTCTTCGCTTGTGCTTAGTTCTAGCGGTCATCATGCTTTGAGTGACACTGGCCGTTCGTTATTCCAGCCTTCGCTAAGGGCCACTATTTGTTGGTGTGCATCCGCGAGACTTGCTGACAACGATTTATCCGAATTCGTGGGATCTGGAATTCTCACATAATGAGTCGGGTGTTCTTGTTCCATGGCTACAGACATTCCCGGGATTCGGGCTTTTGCCCCCATGTAGCCCTCGTATCCAGTGATCGAAACGCTAACTTCCATCATATCGTTTGGAATGCTCCCCATTTTGTCCAGAATCATCGCCGCCGAAAGATTCTTGAGTTCAGCGACAGGAATTGAAAGGTGATCAGCGAGCCGCTGAGGGTCTTTGATTTCGAATTTGACTTCGGCTTCGATCCGGTCTGCGCCAGATGTGGTCGTAAGTTTAAGCTCTCCACGGTATTTGCCTGCTTCAAGTCCAACCTTTGCCTCTGCCTTGACGGAATTGGATGCGGACGGCTCGATCATCGACTTCAAACAGTCTTTCAGACTGCGATCGTCGTTGGGCGGCATGCCTGAGATGTGAAACTCAAGCGCGTTCGAAAGCTTGAACTCCGTCGACAGTTGTGTGGGTCTCAGGTTTTTGAATTCGAATTTCGCCGAACCGTCGATTCCTCCTAAATCCCCTGCGACGCCAAAAGACTGTTCGATGTTGATATCCAAATCAGAAACACTGAGTTTGGATTCCTCCGCAAACAACACATCAACTCCATTACCCAATCCAGCCAAGAATGCCTCCGCACCTTCGCCTTTCACGGTGAATTTTACCTCTGTTCCAGATTCACCCTCAAATTTTGTCGAGACGGTCGACTTCTGAGCGCCCATGCCAAGTCCGAGCGCACTGCCGCCGCTGGACTTCAGGGTCACTTCATAGCCGTCGTCGATTTTCTTAATTGAACGACTAATTTTAACGTCGATCGAGCCGCCCACGCCGTCATAAACTTCAACCTTGGTCGAAAAGGACTGTTTAAAGACATCGCCCACAGGCATTTTTTCGAGGCGTTGTTGCACGGGCAAGGTCATCACCGAAACCCACTCGCGAGTTGCTGCCGGATCTGATCGAAGTTCGGCAACATTCGCATCGATCGTCAAAAATGCTTCGTTCACCGTTTCTTTGAGGGGACCAGCTGCAAGGATTGCGATTCCTAAAGGTGGACACAAAGCTCCAAGCCCAATGCCCGCGACGGTATTCACCACAGCTCCCGCATTTTCGGCGAGCGCCTGATAGGCCGGGCCTTTCATGGCAAAATCCACGATGCCGACATTTTCGTGTGCGACGCCGACGCCAAATGCTGCGGCTGCCGTGACCAACTGAGATGTTTTATCGGTTTGCCCGCTTAGTACCTGGGCGGTGTAAATCACGTCCTCAAATTTGGGGTCAGTGGTGATTTGGAGAGCGTCTTCTCCGTAGGTTTCTTTCAAAGTATCATTAGCTCCCTCGACGCATCGTTTTAGTGCCGATGATGGATTGAGCGTGAGATCTTCGTACTTCTCTTCTTTTAAGAAAGTTTGAACTTCACCCAACACGTATTTTGGCATTGCGGCGGGCAACGAGACGATATCTAGACCGGCTTTCGCGGTGTCGACCAATCCGTTCGCAATGCTACCTGGTGCGCTCTCGACTGTATCAACTACTGAATTGAAGGTTGTTGAGAGCCAGCCGTCTTTCGCCTCGGTAGGAGCGACGTCAGGCGGCGACAATGGTGCTGAGTCAACGTTTTCTGTAGGTAGGAAATCGGATCCACCACTTGGCCCGGTTACTTTGGTCATCTTTGCTCCCCTCATAAAAATGTCTATGGGGGGTTATCGGTCAAAGATGAAAAAGGTTGCGAAATTAAGTCTGAATAGACTCAGGTCGCTGATAAGACGTGGTTTTCCAACACGAATGTCGTGAAGGTCGCCGTGAAGACCGGGCGGTCGGCGACGGAGACAGTGGTCTCAACCACGCGCTTCTTGCCTTTGGATTCCAAAACGTTGGCAAGGACATCGACCACTTCACCCACGCGCACGGGGGCAAGGAAGCGGCATTCAGCTGCACCGAGCACCACAAAAGGATCGTTCACGGCGAGCATGGCGGCGTAGTCGGCGGCCCCAAACACAAACCCTCCATGGACCAGACCTTGATCGTCTGCTGCCATTTCGGACGTGGTCAGGAGCGCTACC
>JBFFMO010000835.1:0-2722 GCA_041554035.1 Allomicrovenator sp.
AACGGGAGATCGTTGGCGTAGTGCATGAGTGCTTCGAATCTCGATTCCATCTGTCGCCTGTGCTGTGGGTCACTAAGAATGAGATGACCGCATCATGTAAACGATGCACTCACGGCGTTTCTGGTGCAGCCGATTGCGGCGCGATGCCCCTAGGGTCCAGCGTCCCATCCTCGAGGAAGAATTTCCAATCACCGGTGGGCACGCCGCCTTGATACGCACCAGACGATTGAAGGTTTCCGTTTGGCCAGAAGAATTCCCAGGTACCAGCTCGTGCACCGTTTTCAAAAATTCCTCTGCTCGAGATCTGGCCGTTGTCAAACCACCATTGCCAGACGCCCTGAGTGACGCCGTCGATATACGACCCTTCGCTGGCGACCTTTCCGTTGGGATGGAAATAGCGCCAACCCCCGTCCATCACGTCGTTTGTGTAGGACCCTTCCCACGCAATCAGGCCGTCTTTGTAGGCCTTCCAAACCCCATGGCGGACGCCAGCCTTATAAGAACCTTCCTCGGTTTTTTTGCCGTCGGTGTCGTAGGTGATCCACTCGCCCTCGGCCAAACCGTTGACGTACAGCCCTTCGGTCTCGCGCTGGCCGTTATCAAACCAGAAAGTCCATTTGCCGTGTTGGGCGCCAAGCAGGTAGTCGCCGGTTGCGCGAAGAGCTCCATTATCGTGCCAATGTGACCATCGACCGGTGGGCCTGTCTTCGTCGTAGGCGCCCTCCTCCACACGGACTCCGGCCGCGTTCCAGAAGGACCACATGCCGCGCGCCTTGTCGGCATGGTAGCCGCCCACAGAGTCCTTTTCTCCCGTGTCGTGCCAGAATTCCCACGGTCCTTCCTTTTTACCCTCAACGTACACACCCTGAGATGACGGTTTGCCGTTTTCCCAAAAGGTCTTCCACGGGCCGATCCTGACACCATCGGCAAACTCGCCTTGATTCGAAACCTGACCGTCGGGGAACCAATAGGTCCATTCTCCATCGGGTTGTCCCGCGACGTAGGAGCCCGTTGATTGACGCTCCCCGGTGGACCAGAAGAACTCCCAATCACCGTCCTGCACCCCGGCAACGTAAGTGCCTTGAGATTGGAGGACTCCGTTGGCGTGGAAGAATTTTGCGGGCCCGGCCCTCAGGCCGTCATCGTAGAAGCCGGCTTCCTTGGTTTTCCCCGACTCGTACCAGGCCATATAGGGCCCATGGCGCAGTCCGGCCTTGGTGGCGCAAAAACGCTCAAAACCTGCCGGAGGGCTTTCGCCCGAAACCGTGCATTCGGGTGGGCATTCGTCGACATGTGTTGGGGCTTGATGACCGGTCGCACACCCCGCTGAGGTCAGCAGGACGCCAAGCAGGAAAGGTGCGAACCGTATCAAATGAGTTTGGAAAGCCATTTAAACGCGAGGATCGTTCCCACGGAGCTGCCGAGGTTCGTCAATACAAAGATCACAAGGATGCGTGAGAGCCGGTTACGCCACCAACCGGTCCAGTGAGAGATATCATCCCCCACCCGTTCCATGTCAGCAACCGTCGGAGACGCAACGTAGGTTTGAACAAGCGCCGCCACCATGCCAACCCCCACCGTGGGGTTGAGCGAAGTGATTGGGGCGCTGATAAACGACGCGATGATGGTCAGCGGGTGGGCCATCGCAATGAGAGCGCCCAAGGACGCGAGGATGCCATTCACGAGCACCCATGCGAGCGCGGCGTTCTTGAAATCTTCCATGTCTCCGTAAAAGAACCCACCGACGAATAAACCGATGATGATCAACGGCAAAACCCAGGGCAGGATTTTTGAGACGACGCCTTTTTCGGGCACATGTCTTGTCGCTTCAAGAGCGACATCATCGATTCCGTCGGTCAGATGTCGGATGATACCGGCTTTGTGCGCAGCGCCGATGATGGCAATCACGCGGTTACCCGGCGCTTTCACGATCTCGTGGGCCATGTAGATGTCGCGTTCGTCAACCAGCACGCCTTTGACGGACGGAAGGATGTCCCCCATCTCGTCGAGTGCCTCCGAGATGTTGTGGGTTTCACGCAACTTCTCAAGGTCGTCTTCGCTGACTTCGGTCTTTTCAAAGAGGCCGGCAATG
Source organism: Allomicrovenator sp. (assembly GCA_041554035.1). Lineage (GTDB taxonomy): Bacteria > Myxococcota_A > Bradymonadia > Bradymonadales > Bradymonadaceae > JBFFMO01. The sequence goes on from JBFFMO010000835.1 coordinate 2,093, forward strand.
AGCAAGACCGCGATGCTGCTGCGTTTCCACCAGGGAGTCATGCGCCAGGCGCGCAACAACGTCGTGCGGATGTCTCGGTCGACCAGAACCACAGGCACATCGATATGTTCGGCAGCTTCGATGGCGGCGAGCATTTCGCCACCAGGCTTCACGCCGGTGTACGAGCTCATGCGCTTTTGGAACGCCGACAGAGCAAGCCGCGCCACCAAGAACGTCGTCTGTTTGGTACGAATGATCTCTTTGAGGTCCAGCGTGTCCCAGTTTGAGGCCTTCGTCATCGCCTGAAAACGCTGGTCGTCAAGTTCGACACACACGGATGTGGGCTGGTTTTCTTCGATGACGGCTTTCACGACGTCAACAGATCGCTGCGAAATGTGGGCGGTCCCCACTAGGATGATTTCCTTTTCGCCGACCTGAAGTCGCGTGATATCGCTAGATTCCTCGTTCATTCTACGCCTTTGGTGAAGGGTGCCGGATATAGCGCTTTGCTGCGTTGAGATCAACGGGCATCGCGGCAGTGCTTGACACTCGTTTCACGAAGCTCCACGCTCTCGGCGCTCAGAAACTCACCGTGGATGTCTCATGTTCCAGCGCCACCTCGCCCCGCTCGCAATTTTGTCATTCTCTTTG
>JBFFMO010000836.1:0-2720 GCA_041554035.1 Allomicrovenator sp.
ATTCGATTTCTCTCATGGTGTGATACATCACCTGTGGACGTGTATGGCCGTGCACGGGAGATTCTGTGAGAACCTGGTTCTTCTGTCTGCTGAAGTGTAGACATTCAATAATTTCGATTTTTCAGAATTACCGCAACCGCTTCGTCTCGTGCGACGCCTGTCCGAGTGCAATCGCTTCGGGGAGTCCGCTCGCGATTTTGGCCTGCCAACCCACACTCCATTCCGGCCGGGTGGTTAGGCTCCATGTGTGCGCCGTCGGCGTACCAATGCGCTCCGTCATCATCGCAAGATCGACGATGACGTCTTGGGTTTTGCGATAAGTGCCCGCGTTTGGGAAGCCGGCCATCTTGATCGTGATTCGCGGGGTCGCGAGTGCGTCCAAATGAATCAACCGCGACACAACCTGATAAATCGATTCACCAAAGGGCCCGGATTCGTGCATCTTTTTGGTATGAGAATTTAGTTTTTCTTTCAGGTCCCCAAGTCGTTTCGTGACGTCTTCCCAGTCTCCATTTTGTTTTTCCCATTTAAACTTGAAAGGTTCTTCAAGTTGCCGCACCACCTGCGTTTTAGAACATTTATCCGAATGCATTTCGAGGGTGAATGGGCCAAGGCCTACGTTTTTGAGTCGAGTCTCGACGACCTCCAACGCAGCACGTTTTTCGGAGACAAAAAGAACCGTTTTTCCCAATGAAATCGCCTGGGCTATCAGGTTCGTAATCGTTTGGGATTTGCCCGTTCCAGGAGGCCCTTGAAGCACAAATGAGTTGCCCTCCAGAGCGCCAAAGACCGCCGCCAATTGGGACGAGTCCGCGTCCACAACGGAGAGGTCCTGATTGGCAGGTCGGCGGTCGACGGCGCTTGGTTCTGGGAGCTCACCGGAATTGGGGAAGGCTTCGGTAGAGCCCTCAATCAGATGGCGCACGACGTCGCTCGAAAGCAGCGCTTCGGCGTTTTGCTCAAGGTCGAGCCACATCATGAATTTCTGGAATTGATAAAACGCGACTTCGGCTTTCCATTTTACGTCAAATCTTGGTTCATCTTTGACAGCCTCGAGCACCAAACGGAGCGATGCATCCACGTCCACGCCGCTATCGTCGGATGGCGGAGGTTGAAGCAGCGCGTCGCTGCGAATCCCAAAATCTGTTTCAAGTTTTTTGAAAAGCGACGAATTCCACATCACGTCATCGTCGTTGCGCACGAGGAAATAGGGGCCACCAACTTTGGTGCGTTCCATCGTCAACGGCACCAGCAGAAGCGGTGCCAATCGCGGCTGTGAGCTCGAAGGGGACTCGTACCATTCCAGATAACCAAGGGCCAAAAAGAGCGCCGACGTTCCACTTTCGTCCCGCATCTGATTATTTTTTCGAAATAATTCCAGCGCTCGTTTGTCGAATTCGGCGTTGGGGAGGTCTACGAGTACACGGCCCTGTCCCAACATTCCGTCCACGATCCCAGCTACGTCCTGCGTCGGATCCAAGGTCGCCCGAGCCCGAAGCTCCAGCTTGCCGCGTTTTATCAAGACGTCTTCGATTTGACCGGGCGATTCCCCGACCAGGGGCATCACCGACTTGCCGTCTTTGTGGTTTAGAAGGCGATTACGCAGCGACAAGTCCAGAAGCTTGGTTTTCCAGCGCTCTATACGCCCATCAGGCGTCTCAGCCGCGTCGTTATCGCTACGGGTGTGGATCGTGGGCAGGCTTATGTCCTGGGACGCAGGACCGGCGCTCACAGGAACGTACGAACCCAGGCGAAGCAGGCCGAGCGGCGTCACGCCTTCGATGCGTGCGCCCTTGATATCCAAACCAAATCGGAAATTGGCGATATCATTCAGGCCTTCAAAACCCTTGGTACAGGCTTCCTTAAAGGGAATGCCCTGGGTTGCTGCGGATGAATCGAAGACGAGGCATTCGCTTAGGGTAACGCGTTTTCGCAAGGGCAGCGGGTCGTCGGTCCACGGGTTGGGCAGATGCCAATCGGTCAACCAAAGACCGGGGTAGGCGTGGCCATCTTGCATGACGATGATGGGATTCAGCCCGATTTGTTCCAGCGCCCCGACCATCATCACCGTGAGGTCCAAACACGTGCCCTGTTTTTCGCCTAAAACTTGTTCGACACCACGGATTTTCTGGCCGGATTTTTCGAAACTTGCCGGTGGATTAATGTAGCCAATTTTAAGGCCTTGAATGGATTGATAAACTGCCGATGCCAGCACCATCACGCGTTGTGGGTCATGGCCCTGATAACCTTCCAACGAAGTGCTATGACCTTGAGCTTCAAGGGTTCGGCGGACTTGATCCAAGACCGTAGCCATGGCGGGGTGGTTGGGCGTCACAAAAGCGGCGAGCATTTCGGGGGGCGCTTGATTTCCAAGCCACTCGTTATGGGCGGCGAATTCGACCGACACAGCCTGGCTCGCCAATAATTCGTGGCCACAAAAACATTGAAGTAAAATATGACCGGGTTGGCGCTCGCTAAGGTTGGCAAGGCGTTCGGCCCTGAGCACGATCTTGAGCTGGTCCAGGGGAACGGCATACGCGGAAGCTTCGGCAATGCCAGCGATCTTGATTGTCAGCGGCACCGCGAAATCGGGATCCATCGAGATTCGGAGTTCGAGTGTAGATGATCGTCGAGAAACGCGGAAAGTTGGACATGCCGCGTAGAAACGACAAACGGCGTCTTTTTTCACATTTCAGATTTTGAGGGGAAAATAAGTGCGC
>JBFFMO010000837.1:0-2710 GCA_041554035.1 Allomicrovenator sp.
ATGGCGACCAGCCACCTTTCTAAATTTCAAAGCACATGGATGTGCTTTTTCTTTCACCCTAAAACCGGCATGTCCAAGTTTCCCCGTTTTTCAGAGAGCGTTAACAGGCATCACGAACAACACATGGAGCGGGACGCTGATGGTCGTTTGATTCTAATATTTCCGGTCTCGAGCCATATCGAAATCTCGGATTGGATTTTGGGTATGGGGAATAATGTAGAAGTCTTGGCGCCACCGAAGTTGCGTGAGTTTGTGGTCGACCGATTGCGCTCGGCACTGGCAAACTATTCAGACGCCAAGTGAAAACACGCTGACATCAAGGGGCCTTATGTCGAACTCAAATTTTATGTCTGAACTTCAAAAGCTATCTATATCGGGTTCAAAACTCACACCTGAATATAAGAAGAATTTGGAAGAATTCCGAGGCCGCTTCCGAGAGGCAGCGGTGTTTCTCGACAAGCTGGTTTCAGATGGCGATCTTTGGCTGAGTACAGACCAGAACGCCCATCTTTATTGTGGCAACAAATTCCTTGGCTACCTCAAGTTTGACTATATAGACGGCCATCATGGCGTAATGTTCTCTCCCAAATTCCATGCCAAAATTGCGGCCAAGACACACGATAAGTCTGAACTCATTTTTAGAACGCCGATTGCGGACCTAGTGCAGAACTACGAATGGAAATCATGGGCGACTATGGAGAAGGACGGCGAGGCACATGCTTTTTTCTTTTTTGCCGGCCCGTCGCGAGATGGAATCAGTGAGTTCTTTGATGCGCTCATTGCACTCATTAAAGAGAAGGCACTTGCCGAAGAACCGGCATGAGTTTCAGCGGTTACCAACTTGACTCGCGGAGAAAAAATCCAAGTCCTGGGGGCTAGAGAGATATGTCAAGTTAGTATTCACTAACTTGTTGAACTTATGAGCTGACATGTCATACTTCTGCCCACACGAGGATAAACCATGATTTCACGACTCATCATTTTGATAGCCGCCTTGATGCCCGCGCTCGCCTATGGCGCGCCGCCCTTGAGCACACCTTGGCCGTGTGAAGTCAGCTACCGAATCACACAGGGGCATAATACCGGCAGCCATGTCGATAAGGGGGCGTGGGCTTGGGATATTGGCGTTCCGCAGAACGCGGATGTGACGGCACCGGCCGACGGGTTTGTGCGGGCGATTCGCATGGATTCAAATAGCGGTGGGTGTGATAGCGCCTACGCCAACGATGCTAATTACGTGGTCATCGACTTTGGCGATGGGACCGAGGCCTTGCTGCTTCACCTGGCTCAAAACAGTTCAACATTGAGTGTTGGGGAGCAGGTCAAACGCGGACAAGTAGTCGGCCGGGTGGGATTGACGGGCTGGGTTTGCGGAGCGCATCTGCATTTCCAAATTCAGAACACCTGCAGTTCCTGGTGGTGTCAGAGCATCGCGTCGGATTTTGAAGCTTATGGCAACCCCACGAGCGGATCCTACGTGTCCGATAATTGCCCATCCTGCGAAGCTGTGGCCACCCGGAATGAAACGACTCTGGTCGACGAAAAAGACCCCGGCTGTTTCAAACGGCGTTCGAACTTTTGGTGGTCGGTCGCCGAGGGGCAAGCAGACCATCATTATTACACGTTCGCAGCGGATACGGCCGAACCTGAAGCCCTGGGTGAGTGGTTCTTCGATGTTGCGGAGGCCGGCGACTACGATGTCGAGGTCCATATCCCACAGACCGAGGCGGACTCGGTCGGCGCGAATTACACCGTTTTTGACGGTTCAAATCAGACGACGACCCGTGTCGATCAAACACAGAATAAGGGCTGGGTTGGCCTGGGTACTTACGCCATGTCCATCGGTGAAAAACGGTCGGTGAGTCTGGGCGATAATACCGGCGAGTCGGCCGATTTGCGCATCAAGGTGGCGTACGACGCGATTCGTGTGGTTCCAATCGATCCAGCCCCCGGCGAAGAGCCAGTTCCCGGTGAAGAGCCACTTCCCGGCGAAGAGCCAAGCACCGAACTTCCAGTGCCGCCCGAACCAACGACCGACACCATGATGGATTCTACCGGAGGGGCGGGCACCCAGGCGACTCCCGTCACGGTCGATTCCGGCTGCAACGGGATGGGCGCTGGCGCGTCGTGGTTCTTTTTAATGGCCGTGTTTTTCCGTCGTCGCATCTCATAGCTCACCACGTCTTGTTGGTCGGACGGTTCGTCTTGAATAGACCCACAAACCCGAACGTCTTGGTTAGCGGACTGACCAGGTGTTCGTATGCGATTTCTAATTATCTTGATGGTTGCGGCCATGAGCGCTTGTGCTCATGCGCCCAAGACCGATATTCCAGTCGCTGCGCTCGCCGACCCGCTTGAGCAAAAGCTCGCGGTGTCTGCCTACGGATTTTGCCAGATTCGCGAAGACGGCACGATTCGTTGTCGCGAGACGCAACGTGAACAGCCGTCGACGTTTGAGGCCCCATCTGAAGGAGAGTTCGAGCGAATCGTGTCGCATGAACGCGGCTATTGCGCCCTCAACGCTGAGGGGCAAATCAGTTGTTGGCGAAATATGGGCTCGACCTTTCAAGACAGTGTGGCTTTTCCGGGGCGCTACATCGCCATCGGCAGCGATAAACTCCTGGTTTGCGCCATCGACACCGATGGGGCCTTATGGTGCGCCAGACCTGCCTCACACAAAATTACCGAGCAACGCGTCGAAACCCCGGCG
>JBFFMO010000838.1:0-2708 GCA_041554035.1 Allomicrovenator sp.
CCAGCAGATCAACGGCGGGCAGATGATCAATCGATCCCACATACCAGATTATCAGGTAGATCACTTCGAACAATTTTTTGCTGCCGCTGATGGCCCCGAAGGCCATCGCCAGAGACGGGATGAAAACCAAGAGAGCCCACAGGCCGCGAAATCGTGTCATGGAAGGTTCCTTTGCCACGCGCCGCGCGCCACAAGAGCTTTAAACAACCTGTAATCACTCATGATGGTCGCCGAATAGGTCTTCGCAAATGCCACAACCTCTTGCTGAGCTGCCTGATTCACCGCGACTTCACCCCCCACTCGACGATGGGCAGCACTCAGCAAGTGGCCCGCAGACCGAGCAAAAACGTTGAAGTCAGTGCAGGTCCAATCACCCTCGACGAACTTTTCCTCGAGGCGCAAAACATCGAAGCCTTTCTGATATTTTGAGCGCTCGCGGATTCTAAAACTCATGGTTCCTTCAGACGCCCAACCTAGCCACTTATCAAGCGCATTGGCTGATTGCATCTGGCGTTGCGCCATAACAACCCGCTCACCATTGGTGGAATGAAGCTCGTCGGGAAACACCGGGACACCTGGCATCGAAAACACGGCACCGGTCTCTTTGACCTCAAGCAGGAGGTCGTCTTCAACGGCGAGTGTTGGCCCCTCGGTCAACACGTAGAAACGAAGGAGGGGGAAGCTTGCCACCCCTGCACCAAATCGCCGCGCAATCCCCTTGATGGCGCCCGGGCTGCGTTGAGCAACAGTCGACTCAGGATAACGCCCCATCAACGAGCGAATCAGACGGTCTTCCTCCGGGGTCGGCTCCACAAGCTCATCCACCGAAATCCCGTCCACGGCGGGTTCGATCTCAGCGATGGCCAAGGTCCGGACTCCACCTTCGACCACGGTATAATCATCGAGCTCTTCGCGGGCGTCGCCGTCGCGCTCAGCGCGGCGAACGAGGTCCGCAAAGATCACGTCATCCGGTGTTGTCGCGGCCCCTTGCCCATCGGCATACCCCGAAATCATGGCCGTGCTTGCTCCGCAGGAGGTCTGGACTTGAGCCTCCAAAACCTCAAAACCCACGGCCAAGCGCCAGAGGTCGAATTCAGGCGGCCCCATCGAAGCCGCGTCAAAATCGTTGAACTCCAACGAGAACGCGCCGGACGCATCACGATACGTCCCAAAATTTTCGGGATGAGGGTCGCCCACCAACAAAATCCGTTGGGATGAAAAGCCTTTGGGGCGCGCCGTATTTGGGTCGGAGAGGTCTCGAAGGAAGAGTGAACCCGTGCCCCGAAAATAATTGAACGGGGTCTGCGCCATCTTACGAAATTTCTGGTCCGTGAGTTCCGGGGCCCGGAGCAGAATATCTTGGTGGTCTTGGGCAAACATGGTTTCAATCCACGCGCTGCGCGGATCCGAATCCGGACCGCACTTGCACGACACCAACCCAAACACCACCACCAAAATGGACAACTCAAAACGCATCGACGACCTCGGACGGTGGTTCTAGCGTCCACGGGGCTCGTACTCAACCCATGATTTGATTCGTCACACGAACGTCGAAATCACGTGGGTCGTGCGCGCCGCAGCTTCGCACTGATCATGGACGCCTATTCCGCCGGGTCGTCGCCCAGCTGTCGGGAATGCAGGCGACCGAGCAGAATCAACGCCGCAATCGCGCCGACCATGGCCAGAAACATGTCGGACTGGGTGTCAAAAGCATAACCCTGCGTTCCGAGGAACGAATCTGCATCTTCCCCAATCAACACAGCGGCCCACCATTCGATGAGCTCGTAGATTGCGCTTACGGCCAAACAAACCGACACCACCAAGAAGGCGAGCCATTTTCCGCGTTTCAGGGGTGAGGTGCGCAAGAGCACTTCGCGCACCGCGATCGCCGGGATGAAGCCTTGGGCAAAATGCCCAATCTTGTCGTAATTATTGCGGGTGAACCCAAACCAATCCTGCATCCAAAATCCAAGGGGGACCAAGGCATAGGTGTAGGCCCCACCCAGAATCAGGATCAATCCGTGAACAAAGATCAAACGATAGAGTAACTTGGTGAGGGGGAAGCGGCGCCACGTGTAGGCCAACACAGGCAGCACCAATAACGCGGGAATCACTTCGAGCCACCACGTCATTCGGTCGTAGGGCTGCCATCCAGAGGCCGTTAGAGCGATGGCCCATCCGACCATCAAAATCACTAATTCGTTCTTGGATGAGGTCTGAATGGCCACGCTTTCTCCGTTTTCCGCTTAGGGTTCGGCAGGCCACGGCGGAAGACGTCGTATGTGACCCGTTTGTCCGGAGACCACGACCTCTGCGCCAGGATCGTTGAATTTGCGTTTGAGATACGCCATCGCGATACCGGGCGCACTGGATCTGATCGTCCCTACGTTGGTTTCGGCGATCATGACATCTTCGCCGACTTGCGCAATGAAATTGTCCGAAAACACGATGTGACGCAGCATCTTGGCGGGAACCCCGCGGGTGTCCAAACGGGCAATGATTTCTTGCCCCAGATAACAGCCCTTGGTGTACGAAACGCCGTAATTCATATCGGCTTCAAGCGGGATAATTTTCACATCGAGCTCGACACCCCATCGTGGGTACCCGGTCTGAATCCGCAGAGGCTCCAGGGTCTCTGAGCCCGCCAATCTGACGTCGCTATGGACCTTGAGCAGGTTCTGCAGCACGTCTTTTTCTGCGCTCGCATC